>JAISLH010000049.1 GCA_031260565.1 Bacteroidales bacterium | reverse complement strand
TGCTTGGTGAGAATGACGCATTGATTTCGGAGTTTGCGATTGACCCAAAAGAGTTAATGGGGTGGATTACGCCTGACCCAAAAGCAAGCAAGTATCCGCACCAATCACCGTATGCTTATTGCAGTAACAATCCTGTTATGAAGATTGACCCCAACGGAATGGAAGATGAATTGGTAATGAAAGACCCTCCTCAGGGTATGGAACCAAAAGAGCATCTAACAAAACAAAATTCGACACAACTAAATAAAGCAACTACACAAGATAAATCAACTTCTATTGGTTATGGAGCTTCAATAGATATTACCATTGCTGCAGGAGGAGTGGGAGGAACTGCGGAAATAGGATTCATTACAGACTCAAAAGGCAATTCAAGTTTATTTGTTTCTTATGGGAATGCAGTTGGAGCGGAAGCCTCTATAGGGGTAAATGCTTTGGTTGTTCCTCAAAGCAATTTTAGTATTAGTAATTTTGAGGGGAGAGGTGCAAATGCAAATATTAGTCTTGATGTTTTTAGTTTAGGTGTTTTTACAGACCAAAGTGCAGGAGCAGTAAAAGATAGCTATAATAATAGTTATTTAGGATTTAAAATTGGTGCTGGATATGGTGTAGGTGCATCATCCGTCTCTCAGGGAAAGACAACATTAATTAATGTACCAAAAAGACAAAATATATCAAATAGTGTATATTATTCAGGAGGTCATAAGTAAATCATAAATAAAATAAGGTATGGTAACATTGCTTTGGGTGGTATTTTGCTCAGCTACTTTCTGTCTAATTATTTTAAATTTTATTTACGTGGAAATGCGAAGAATTTTACGCGGAGAAAACATAAAAGTGAGTGATTTAAAACTTTTATTCTTTCCATATAAACCTTTCCGTGATTTAATTAAGCAGGGTAATATAAAATATAGCGATAAAAAAAAATGTGTGCAATTATACAAAACGTATGCATGGTTAAAGGGAATAGTATTTGTATGTTTTATTGCATTGGTTGTAATTGTAATATTTGGGTTATGGTGAAGAAACTAACTACATCTTTACTTTTGCTGTTCTTTTCCGTAAGTTTATACAGCCAAGACAACGACACGATAACAACAACTAAAATTAACAAGACAGGAGATAAGATAAGACTTTCGTTTGGCATAGGCAAAGACAGGTTGGAGGTTGATGGAATAGAGGTTTTTATTGTTTTTGACGATAGCATAAATTGCAACAAAATAATCAAGACCTACATTGAAAATGCCTCATTCAAGCTGCCTGAATTGAAAGATTATTTACCAAAATACAATAAGTGTTTTTTCGCAATAAGATATGGTTTTGAAGTTTGGGGAGCAGATATACCTATATCTTTTTTGTTGAATAATGATAGTATTTATTTATGGTATAATCCAGAGAGAGTTTCAAAAAATTATTACCCTCTTTATTCTGTTACATACGAAGGGCTCTTTTTTGTTCAGGGAAATCGCGACAAAAAAGCGAGAGTGGAATATGTATCAACACCGAGGAAGTTTTCCAACGACAACGCTAAGAGAATAGTCGACCCCAATGCAGAAGTGATAGACCATAACAGTAAGGAAGTAGTACAAAATAAGAAACTATACAAAGCGGCATTTGATGAGATGCTTGAAATGTTACAGGGCAAAAAAGCAAAAAGCCTTAAACGAATAGTCTTTTTGTATGAGAATACTTTTTCTAAAGATACTCTGAACTACGATAGATTTTGTAAAACGATAGATAGCATAGTCTATAGGATAGATTTTAATATCAAATACAATAATTTGGAACAATATAAGACGGCAGGAAATTATATGACATTCTCTTATTTGAAAGAGGCAAGTCCAATGAATAAGAACAATCCTTACGAGTATGATTTTAATGATTACTGGGGCAGAGAGGGAGACGGGACGAAGGGATTTGTTACAAGATTGTTGAGAACAAGGAAAGGTAATTGCACTTCATTTCCTTTGTTATATAAGATATTGTGTGATGAACTTGGAGCAGAATCGTATTTATCCATTTTACCTATTCACATGTACATTAGACATCCTGATGATAATGGCGGCTGGACAAATATTGAATTAACAAGTGGTGGCTTTCCAACTGACCAATGGATTATTCAACAATTTGGAATTAGCGTAGAGGCTATAAAAAGCGGGATTTATATGAAAGCATTAAGTGATACAGAAAATGTAGTTTTTGGGATAACACGGTTAGTTGGTTATTATCAAAAGAAATATGGCTATGACGATTTTACTTTGCAAATGATAGATACAGCACTTGCATATTGCCCAGACTTTTTACAGGCTATTATGGCTAAAATGGACTATTTGCTATCACAGGCAGAGCAAGAAAATCAAAAAGAAATCCCAAACGAAACCTTGATAAAAGAATTTTATGACCAGCGACATAAATACGAACGCAAAATGGTTTATTTAGGATATACCAATTTACCAGAGGAAAACTTTAATGAGATGATGAACGATGTGGATAAGGAGATTGAGCGACAAAAGGGATTAGGGGTAGAAATTCATAAATAAAGGTACTTTTGATGAAAATGAGGATTTATGTTGTCGTTTCAATAAAATAAGTACCTTTGCCGCACAATCAATAACATAAACGAAGGTAACATAAAATTAAGAAAAATGAAACGTATATTTTTTATTTTGCTAATGTCTTTAAGCCTTTCTGTGCTTGCACAGGAATATACAGAAATAAGAGGGAAAATAGTGGATAAGCAAACTAAAAAGCCTGTCAGTTATGCCCATATACAGCATAAAACCTTGCACCTCATAACGCAGGCGAATAATGATGGTGATTTTGTCTTTAAGATACCTAACGCATTTGCAGAAGGCAGTATCATAGTAAGTTGCGTCAGTTATGAAAAACGAACAATCGCTATAAAAGACGTAATCAAACAACAAAAAATAGAGCTAAAACCAGACCCTACACAGCTGCAATCTATAACCATTAACGCCTTGCCAACAGCCAACAGCATATTGGACAGCGTTAAGAAGCATATCGTTGATAACTACTATACAGACACAACAATTAACACATTCTTTTACCGAGAATACAGGATAGTTGATGGTAATATGTATTTGTTTGACGAAGCTATATTTGACTTACTTAGACGTGGTGCAGGCAAGGACAAAAGGCATATTCTTATTAAGTTTAGTGATAACCAAAAATGGACAAAAAGCAACTACAAGCAAGTACAAAAGTACAGGCTATTAGTCTATGATACGCTGGCAATAGACTCGTTGGCTTTTCTTGCATCGGATAAAGAGTCATTGATAAAATATTACGAAGATAACTTTAGTGATATAACCGAATTTCCGAACTCTGCCTATATTTTAGGATACAAGAAGAGTTTTACGAGTACGGTTTCCAAATATATGGATGTGGATAGTAATCAATTTTATCGGATAGTTATGACTCCCAAGCCAAACAAGAGGTTTGTAGATGAATTAGAAAATATAGAAGTTATTGTGAATGCAAAAGATTATGCCTTGATAAACGTGAGCCATAGCTATGATAAAAGGATGTATTTTTCGCCGCTATCAAAAAATCGCAAATGGGCGAAGAAGGTTATAAACGCTTATTTCAATTCAGCGTATTCAAAGGTTGGAGATAAATATACTCTGACAAATTCAGAGTCTTTTGCTAATTCGCTTTATTACGATGAAGCGGAACGACCTCATAATATTACTTCATCATCGTCATTCTCTTTAACAGGATTTGAAAAAGACAAAGCAAGTATTACTTCTTTTATGGAAAGGGGAGAAGTCTTAAAAACAAAGCCTCAAAAGTATGACAGAGTCTTTACCAACAGCGAATATGATGAAGGCTTTTGGCAACAGTACAATTTTGTGCCTTTGGATACGGATATTTATCGGAAGCTAAAGGCAACTCTTAACAGGAAGAAATAATGGTGTATAGTTGCTGAAGTAAAAGTTTTTTTTGAAAAAGTTTGTCGTTTAAGGAAAAAGATTTACCTTTGCACCCTCAAAAACTAAACAAAATTAAAGATAAGGATATATGCAAAACAAAGGTGCTATTAGAGTTATTACAATTATTTTTGCGTTGGTGTGTCTATACCAACTCTCATTTACTTACTACACAAAAAGGGTTGAAGGGAGAGCAGAGCAGTATGCAACCAATCAATACGCAAAAAATTTGGCAAAAGAGCTCGCTAAGGGTGATGCGTTAAGGGAACAGGAGTTGTTAGACTCTATTTCCACAGCAAGAGAAAACTATTATCTTGACTCAGTTTCGGATAAGACGGCTTACGACTTTCTCTTTGTGCGACCATTTACTTATCGCGAATGTAAGGCAAGGGAAATCAATCTTGGTTTGGACTTAAAGGGAGGTATGAATGTTATGATGGAGGTATCAACTATTGATGTCGTCCGTAATCTTGCTACCAATCCTTCTGACCCTAATCTTACAAATTTGATTGATAAGGCGGTTGCTATTCAGAAGCAATCGGGTAAAAGTTTTATGACATGCTTCAAGCAGGTCATAGAGCAGGAAAGTCAGAAAGGTAAAATTGATTTGTCGGCTTTGTTCCGCGTTAAGTTAAAAGATAAAGGCATTACGGCTAACTCAAAAAATAGTGATGTTTTGTCTGCTATTGATAAAGAATGTACCGATTCTTATGATAGAACATTCCAAGTGCTTTCAAAACGTATAGATAAGTTTGGTGTAGCACAGCCTACTATTCAAAAATTAGAGGCAACGGAAAGAATTTTGATAGAACTTCCGGGTATCAGTGACCCTCAACGTGTAAGTCGTCTGTTAGAAGGAACGGCTCAGTTAGAGTTTTGGCTCTGTGGTTCTGCTGCAAAGGTTTTGCCTGACTTGGTTAATGCAGACAAATGGCTGGCAACCGTTGGACTGGACGAAAGCACAGACAATGGAACAGAGAGTGAAACAACGACAACCGAAGTTGCTAATGAGGTAAAGAAAGATACTGGCATTGCTGTAACCAATCCGCTGTTTGCAAAGCTGACTCCTAATCAGGGTAATTTTCATCCAAGTGTTGTAGGTGTTGCTGCCGCTCAGGACAAGGCTGATGTGAATTTGATGTTAAAGAAAGCTGCAAAGATATTGCCACAAGACGTTATGTTCTTATGGAGTTCTAAGCCTTTGAGAAACACAAACCAATATGAGTTGTATGTCATAAACTATACTAATAAATCAAAGACTGCTTTGCTTGACGGAGATGTTATCTCTGATGCAAAGAACGACTTTAGGCAAACGGGAGAACCTATCGTAACTATGGTTATGAAAGATGAGGCTTCTCGTAAGTGGGCAAAGATAACAGGCTCTAATGCCGGTAATGCTATTGCGATAGTATTGGATAGCGTTGTTTATTCTGCTCCTACTGTTCATGGTGAAATATCAGGTGGTCGTTCGGAAATATCTGGAACATTCACCGTTGATGAAACAAAGGACTTGGCAAATATATTGAAGTCAGGTAAATTGACTGCTCCTGCCAACATCGTTCAAGAGTCAATCGTTGGACCATCTCTTGGTGCGGAATCAATACACGCAGGTATGATGTCATTTATTGTTGCCTTTATCCTCGTGCTTGTATATATGATATTTTTCTACAATATGGCTGGTATTGCAGCATGTATAGCCTTGCTTACAAACTTGTTCTTCCTGTTTGGAGTTTTGGCTTCCATTGGTGCGGTTTTGACTTTGCCGGGTATAGCGGGTATAGTGCTTACGATGGGTATGGCTATTGACGCCAACGTCATTATATATGAGCGTATCAAGGAGGAGCTGGTTGCCGGCAAGAATGTCTCAACGGCTATAATAGATGGTTACAAGGCTGCCTACTCTGCAATTATTGATGGTAACGTTACAACGCTACTAACAGGTATTGTCTTGGCATATTTTGGTAGTGGTCCTGTTCAAGGCTTTGCTATTACATTATGTATAGGTATTCTAACATCTTTGTTCTGCGGAATCTTCGTATCTCGTTTGGTGTTTGAGTTTATGTTGAACAAAAAGAAACTTGTATCACATATTACTTTCTACAACAAGCTAACTAAAAACTTCCTTCAAAATACAAAACTCAACTTTGTCGGAGGACATAAGATACAATATACTATTACAATCATAATGGTAGTCATTGCTCTTGGCTCTATTACTTTTAAAGGGTTGGATTATGGAGTTGATTTCTCTGGAGGAAGAACTTATGTGGTGCGTTTTGACCAAGATGTTAATCCGACAGATATTAGAGCTTCCTTGCAAAAGGAATTTGGTAATGCACCGGAAGTAAAGAACTTTGGACCTAACTATCAGGTGAAGATAACAACTGATTACAAAGTTAAGGAGGATAGTGAAGCAGTTAAGAGAGAAGTTATAGCTAAATTACATCATGGCACTAAGCAATTCTTCCAATATAAAGACATAACAATAGAACAGTTTGAATCAACTTTGAAAAGCCCTCTTGGAATTATTAGTTCTGAAATTGTCGGACCTACAATGGCTGACGATATTAGACGCTCTGCTGTCATTGCCGTTGTTATTTCCTTACTTTTAATCTTCGTATATATAGGATTAAGGTTTAGAAAATGGCAATATGGTTTGGCAGGCTTGACTTCGTTGGCTTTTGATGCTTTGATGACTATTGGTTTGTTCTCATTGTTTAGCAGAGTGCTACCTTTTAATCTTGAAGTTAGTCAGGATTTTGTTGCTGCGGTGCTGACGGTTATCGGATATTCTATCAATGATACTGTGATTGTCTTTGACCGTGTGCGTGAAAACGTAAAACTATATCCAAAACATTCTTATGGAAGGGTGATGAACGATGCTATGAACCAGACATTAAGTCGTACTTTTAATACCTTAGGCTCAACCTTATTAGTATTGATAATAGTCTTTATATTCGGTGGAGAAGTGTTGAGAGGGTTTATGTTTGCGTTGTTAATGGGTATTGCTTCGGGAGCGTTCTCTTCGTTGTTTGTTGCCTGCCCTATAGCATATAGTCTAATAACACGTACAAAGAAAGAAAAAATAAAAATTGAGAAGTAAAAAGAAGGAAGTTTATCGGTGAAAAAACAATCACCGATAAACTTTTTTTCGTCAAAAAGGTAGGTGGTATTATTATTTTTCATAAATTTGCAGCCATAAAGTTTTAAGATATGAGTAAGTTGATTTGGATTATTTTTTTAGTGTTTGCTTTGATTGTTAGCAGGTTGGTGAAGACCTCAATGAAAAAAGCGACCGCTGATTTGCCAAAGAAAGAATGGCAAAATGAGGGAAAATCAATCCTTGAAACGCTATTTGATGTCAAAAATATTGAAGAGGAAGCAGAAAAAACAGAAAAAATAAAACCACAAAAGGCTAAAGTTGAAACCAAGAAAGAGTTGAAACCAAATCCAACTTATGAAGATAGAAACCAAGCCTTAGAGGAACAAAATAAAGAAAGAAAATTTAGTCTTGCAGAAGCGGTTATTTATAGCTCCATTTTGGAAAGACCATATAAATAAGAAGAAACTTGAAATAAATAATATAATACAATAAAATATATGAGTATGTTGAAAAAAATATTATTTGCTATAGGGTTGTTTGCTACAACTTCTTTAGCATTGTATTCTCAGGGAACTCTCACAGGAAGAGTTATCGACGAGGGAACTAATGACCCAATTATGTCTGCAAACGTTGTCGTTATGCAAAACGGAGAGCAGATTGGCAAAGGTGCAGCCACTAACTTAGATGGGGAGTTTCGTATCAGTCCTCTTAATGGGGGTACTTACGACATCCAAGTGTCTTATAGTGGTTACCAGACTACAATCAAAGCAGGGGTTATCGTTAATGCTACTGGCTATTCAAGAGCGGGTGATATAACGATTAAATCCGGCGTAGATCTTGGAACACTTGTTATTGTGACAGACAGACCAATGATTGAACCCGGTAGTTCGTCTTCAGGTACAACAAAGACCACTGCTGAAATAGAAAAAATGCCTGCTCAGAGTGTAACGGAAATTGTTGCTTCTTCGGGAGGTGTAAATGAAAAATCTGATGGCTCTGCAGGTAGTTTTAGAGGGGAGTCCAGTGTAACTTATGTTAATAATGTTGCAAAAAAATCCGAAGTGGCTGTCCCAAAAGAGGCACTGGGAGAGGTTAAAGTTATTTTAGGTGGTGTGCCTGCAAGCATTGGAGAGGCAATGGGAGGAGCACAGCTGATAACTTTACGACCACCTTCAAATAAGTTCATAGGAATGGTCGGTTATGAAACTTCTGAGCCGTTTGACACTCGAGGAAAGCATAAGGTTTCTTTTTTCTTAACGGGACCTATTTTGAAAAAGAAGACGGCAAATAATGCAGATAGAACGGTTATAGGTTTTCGTCTTTCAGGGTATGATACTTACACAAGTGACCCTTTGCGCCGCACAAGTAGCAGATACTATTGGATGGCTAAGGAAGATGTTGTAGATAGATTGAGCAAAAACCCTTTGGTTTATGATTCAAAAACCGGAGCAGTAAATTATGCTGCATCATATCTGACAAAAAATGACTTTGAGAGAGTAGGGCGTAAGCCGAACTTGTGGAACAATGGGTTGGATTTAGATGGTGAGTTGAACTTTCAACTCTCTACGAATAGCACTTTGAAAATAACAGGTTCTTATTCTAACTCTATTGGTGTTCCTACTTCTACCGAAAACGCATGGTATAATATGTATTTGAATAATGCTAATAATAATAGGGTAGCGAATAACAGTTTTGGCTTGGTTTTGGATTATACTCAGAAATTTTTATCAGATAATACAAACAAAAGCTCTTTGATAAGAGACATTATATTTAATGTGGTAGGTAGCTATACAAGGCAGTATGGCGAATCTTACAATCCGGAGCATGGAGATAATGTATTCCGTTATGGACATGTGGGAACATTTGTAACTCATAGACAACGTTCTTACACTCTTGACAGAATGGTAATCAATGGTGTTGATCAATGGGTTTATAGGCAACAAGCAGGTCTTTTGGACTATGAAGTTGATTATACTCCATCTACATACAATCCCGGCTTATCCGCTTATACATCGCAGCTTTACTATGGAGATGATTTTGCTGAATTGAGAAGTATGTACGCAGGAACTGCAAATGCTTACAATCGTAACTATGATAATATAAGACTTTTTAGAGGTTTGGTGAATGGAGATACGCCTTCTGACATATATAATTTTAATATAAATAACTTTGGCGTTGGCAACAGCACATATAGTAAATCAGAAACGCAATACATTTATGCTGCTGCAAAGGTTACGGCAAATATAGGTGATGAAGTTTATCCTCATTCATTAGAAATAGGCTTTAATTATGATCAAGCAATACATAGAGGATATAGCCTTAATGCTACTGCTTTGTGGACTATTATGAAGCAAAATGTTAATGTGCATTTCATTAATGCTTTGGATATGAATAATCCTATGATAGACGAATCTGGAGCAACTCCTGTTGTTTCTTATAACTTTTTGTATAATGCAGATCAGCAGTCTTATTTTGACAGGTCTATTCGTCAGGCATTAGGTCTTCCAATAGACGGAACAGATATTATAGACATTGATAGCTATGACCCTGATAAATTCTCTTTGGGTATGTTTGAACCGGATGAGTTGTTTAATGCAGGAAGTAATATTGTCTCTTATTATGGGTATGATCACACAGGAGAAAAAATTACAGGAAAGAAAAGCCTGCAAGATTTCTTTAGCAATAAGAGCAGAACACTTGGAGCTTGGCAACCCATCTATATGGCAGGGTATGTTCAAGACCAATTCCAAGTAAGAAACTTAATCTTCAATATTGGTGTTCGCGTTACACGTTTTGACGCAAACCAAATGGTATTGAAAGATCCTTATTTATTATGGAACTCTTACAACGTTGGAGATTTTAGAAACAACGGATATGGAGATATGGTAAATGGCAAAATGGGAGATAACTACATAGTTTATGTTGATAATCTTAAAAACGACCCAACAATGAGTTCTGTTGAAATAAAGGGTTATCGTAATGGAAACACTTGGTATGATGCTTCGGGAACAGAAATATCTGACCCTTATACTTCCATAGCAGGTTCTGAAGCTAAACCTATTCCGTATAGAAAAGGCACGTTAGGTTCTAATGGTTTCCCTGTTGATGATAAGGGTAATATTACTGCTAATGCTGACGCATTTAAGGATTATGAGCCTGAAATTGTTGTTGAGCCTCGTATAGCATTCTCTTTCCCAGCAACTGATATGTCTATTTTTAAGGCTTCTTATGATGTTGTTGCAAGGCGTCCTAATGATGGCGTTTGGCAGGCAAATTATATGAACTATTTACCTGATTTTTTCAACAAAATAGCAGCAAACCAATCAGTAATTTCTAACCCTGATTTGAAGTCTGAAAAAATTACCAACTATGAGTTAGGTTTTGAGCAGGCTCTTTCAAAAACATCTAAGTTTGGAATTTCTGCTTTCTATAAACAAACAAGAGATTTGATCAATTTGGTTCAGTATGTTGGTACAGATCCCGCAGGAATCTATTACACTTATGGCAATCAAGATTTCAGGACAATTAAAGGTGCTACATTTGAATATATTTTGAGATACTCAAAAAACTTTACATTCAACATAAATTACACTCTTCAATATGCAGAAGGAACTGTTGGCTTGCCAATGACTACTATACTTGGTTTAATTAGAGCCGGATACCCTAATATTAAGCTAATGTTCCCAACTGGTGACGACCATAGACATGAAATAAAGTTTGATGTTACGTTTGGCTATAGTGGAGGTAAGGACTATAATGGACCTACGACAAGCAAAAAAGTTGTTGGTAAAGATGGGGAAGATATGGTTAAATCTATTAGATGGTTTCAAAACGCAGGAGTTTCTCTACACGGCGTTCTTCAATCAGGCTCTCCATACACGAGATTATTCAGTAATACTCAATCAACAATCGTAGGAAGCTTTAATGGTTCTCGTTTGCCTTGGTGGTATCGTGTGGATTTATATATTTACAAAGGATTTGACATCAAAGTAGCCAAGAAAACAACAAACTTACAAGTTTATTGTCTTGTCCGCAATTTGTTGAATTCAAAGAGTATCACAGGTGTATTTGGTGTAACTGGTGATCCTGACGATGATGGATATTTGACAGATCCTGAAACACAAACAGTAATTAATTCACAGGCGAGTGCTGCCTCTTACAGAGCATATTATTCAATGACGTTGAATGATAGATACTTTAATTACATAGCTCCAACTACAATAGATTTGGGCGTTAAATATTCATTCTAAAAATCAAGTTTAAAATAAAAAAAGAAAATAATTGAGATATGAGACATATTATTAGTAAAGTATCGTTATTGTTAGTCTGCTTGTCAATAGCTGTGTCAGCAAATGCTGAACTTTACAAAGGTACAATAGTTAAGAAAAAGACAAATAAGGCAGAGAGTGTTGAGAGATGTAGTAGAGCACAAGGTTCTTCCGAGTTGAGCATCAATAATGTTAGAGCTCGTATTAACACTGGTGGTAATATGTGGTTTTCTGAATCACAAGCTCGTTACTACGTCCCTAAAGATGGAACCAGTACGGCTATGTTTGCTGCTGCATTGTGGATTGGAGGTAGAGACGAAAATCTTCAATTACGTGTAGCTGCACTACGTTTTGGGCAAGATGGAGAAGATTTTTGGCCTGGACCATTAAGCGTTGACCAAAATGCTGCTGTTGATAAAACTGTCTGCGAACAATGGGATAGGCATTACAGAATTACAAAAGCAGAGGTTGAGCGTTTCATTGGAAGCTTTGACGTAGATTCTGAGAATAAAATTATACCGGGCACCTACGACCCAGAAACATTAACTGATGCCATTAGAACTTGGCCCGCTCATGGCAATATGAGTAAAAACCAAAGTAAGTATTTAGCTCCTTTTTATGATGCAGACCAAGATGGAGAATATAATTATGCTAATGGAGATTACCCATACTATGACTTTGAAAACGCCCTTTGCCCTTCTACTAAGAAAGCCGCATTGCCTGACGGAGTTCCTTACGTGCCTGATCCAACAATGGAGTCAGACCCTGCTTATGGCACACATGGTTTAGTTCCTGCAATAGGGGGTTTATTAGTAGATCAGGTGTTAAAAGGAGACGAAACTCTTTGGTGGGTGTTTAATGACAAGGGAAATGCTCATACAGAATCTCACTCCGAGAACCCTATTGGATTGGAGATAAGAGCTCAAGCCTTTGCCTTTACGATGAACAATGAAATTAACAATATGACTTTCTACTCTTATGAAATCATAAACCGTTCCACCTTCACTTTACAAGATACTTATTTTAGCCAATGGGTTGATCCAGATTTAGGTTATTCGGGAGATGACTTTGTTGGTTGTGATGTAGAAAGAGGTTTGGGATATTGTTATAATGGAAGTGCAATAGATGGACCTGGAACAGGGGCATATTTTGGTAACCCTCCTGCTGTTGGTATAGACTTCTTTCAGGGACCTTATATGGATCCTGATGGACAAGACAACCCAAAAGTAGATACAAACTGGTTTTATTTAACAGGAAACCAAGCTATATTAAATGAATACAGAAAAGATTCCGCTAATGGACCTATTATTCCTGGCAGATCAATCAATCAGATACTTTTAACAAACGATGCAAATGATTATAAATTGGCGTGGTATCCCGTTGGATTAGACTCTGCCCACACAGCTATCAACGCTTGTGCCATAAATGGAGTTAATTTTGGTAATGGAATTATAGATGACGAACGTTTTGGAATGCGGCGTTTTGTGTATTACAACAACGATCAGAATAATAACGGAGAACCGAGCAAGGCTTCTGATTACTACAATTATTTGAGAGGAGTTTGGAAAGACAACAAACGAATGACATTTGGAGGTAATGGCTATAATACATCACCAGCTGGCGCTCCTGCTTGCGATTTCATGTTTCCAGGCAATTCAGATATATGGAATTGGGGAACACGAGGTCAAGTGCCAAGTGGTTTTCCAACCGGTGCTTATTGGACAGAGGAGCAGGCTGGCAACTCTCCACAAGACAGACGCTTTATGCAATCAGCAGGACCTTTTACTCTAAAACCGGGTGCTATCAACTATATTACTGTAGGTATTCCTTGGGCACAAGCTCAAACAGGAGGACCTATGGCTTCTGTTGAATTATTGAGAGTGGTAGATGATAAATGCCAAGCTTTGTTTGATAATTGCTTTGTATTATTAGAAGGTCCAGATTCTCCTAATCTTACAATTCAAGAATTAGACAGAGAGTTAATTTTGTATCTAACAAATGAAGTAGGAAATAACGTAAATGAATCTTTTGATAAGATTGATGTTAGAATTCCAAGAGAGAAGATTTTGGGGGACACTATTACAAGAGTAGATGACGTCATAGATAGTGTATATGGCACGGATAATGTTTGGCATCAATATCCTACTAAAGATACAATTTGGGGTACAAAGAAAGATACTAACGATCGTTATTACCACTTTGAAGGTTATCAAATTTATCAAGTAAAAGATCAAAATGTAAAGGTAGATGAAATTTATGACCAAGGTAAGGCTCGCTTAGTAGCCCAATGTGATATTCAGAATGGAGTTAAAAAGCTTATTAATTTCACATTTGACCAAGGCATAGGAGCACTTAAACCTCAAGTTATGGTTGATGGTGTGGATAAAGGCATAAGTCATACATTTAGGATTACAGACGATATGTTTGCTTCTACAAATGACAGAAAAATAGTCAATAATAAGAAGTATTACTACCTCGCTATTGCCTATGCTTACAATAACTACAAATCATTTAACACCGAAGATGCTTCAATGTTGGATGGGCAGAAAGAACCATACTTAGCAGGTAGAAAACTTGGAACAGGACTGCCTATTGAACCTGTTATGGGTATTCCTCATAAAGACGCAGTTTCAGGTAATTTGATTCAGTCTTCTTATGGTATGATGCCTGAAATATTCAGAATAGAGGGAAATGGTAATGGCGGAGTTGTATCGGGACTCAGATTCCAACAATCAACAATAGACGCATTAATGGGCAAGCCTAATGAAGACCCTACAACTAATTTTGTTGAAGTTTTGGGGTACGACAAAAACTATGGACCTGTTAATGTGAAAATAGTTGATCCACTTAACGTAAAAGCCGGTAATTTTGTTTTGAGAGTCGTTCCCCAAGACTGGACTCCAGGAGCAAATATAACAGGTAATATAGATGTTGATACTTGCTATTGGGTTATAACAAGAGAAGATGGACAATTGATAGACGGAAAATCTTACATTATGTCCGATAGACCTTTGTCAGATATAGATGAGCACATAATCACAGAACTTGGAATATCTATCAGTATGACTAATCCAGATCCTGTGGCAAACCTAATACAATCGCAAACAGCAAGTCCAAAACGATTGTTAGGAGGTGATTTGTTAGCTGGCTCTATTTTGACCGATGCTTCAAACGTAAGCTTCGCTGATAATACAAAAGCATGGTTATCTGGGGTGGCTGACAATGACGGCATAGAGGTATTGAATTGGGTTCGTGCTGGTAGCAAATTCGTTGGAGAAGAAGGGTATGGTGAAGGAGGCATAAGAAATGCTAATTATATAATTTATGACTACGACTATTTGACGGGCTCTAACATGCAACCAGTACATACAGCAATAGATGCACAATCTGTTTCAGAAAGCCTTCCTGGTGGCTGGGCTCCATATAGATTGACTTCTTTTATGGAATTACACCCTGCATTTTGTGAATATTGGATGACGGATATAGTAGATACTAATAGTCCAAAGTATGTACATCTTCTAACAGAAAATCCAAGTTTAATATCCAATGATTTAAATAATCTTGCTTCTGTTGATATAGTATTTACCAACGATAAATCAAAATGGACAAGGTGTCCTGTTATTGAAATGGGTAATGATCCTGAGCGTACGGAAGGTAATGCGATGAAGTATCAGTTGAGAAAACATGCCTCTGTTGATAAGAATGGACAACCTGAGGCAGGTACAGGAATGGGTTGGTTCCCTGGTTATGCAATCAACTTGGAAACAGGTGAGCGTTTGAATATTGTTTTTGGAGAAAATTCTATGCACGGACAACATAATGGTAGAGATATGCAATGGAATCCAACCGCAACGATTAGTGGTAATGAGGGTGAAGTGTTTGGTGGAATGCATTATGTATATGTCTTAGGCACTACTCCTTATAAATTATATGGATACGCTAATCCTGATGCTTGGATGTATGACTTCACTTATAATATAACAGTTACTCCTCCTCGTTACGATGAAGGACAGTGGGCTTACAATTTATTGACACAATTATCTAACCTAACACATAGCTCAAGTAATGCAGCGAAAGAACAGGGAATGTGTGCTGCTCATAAACTATTTGGCTCTGTAATGTGGGTAGGTATGCCTTTGGCGACTGCATTCAAATCTGGTCCAGGCACCACACTTGAGGAAAGGTCTCAATCAAATATTCCTACCACAGCAACGGTTTCATTAAGAGTTCGCAAGCCTTATGCAAAGAATTGGACAGGTGCTAATGATATGGCTTCTGCCGCTCAGAACGACAACAGACCAATGTATATGTTCTCAATAACAAACGACATTGCAACAATAATCGGACATCAACCAACGGCAGAATCAGCATTGGATTTGATTACCGTTGTTCCAAATCCTTACTTTGCAGCATCTGCTTACGAGTTAGACCAAGTGCAAAATCTTGTAAAAATAACAAATGTTCCAGTTAATGCTTATATTACAATATATACGGTTGATGGAACGGTTGTTAGAAAATTGAGAGGTTCTTCTTCAGTAACGACTAACGGCATTTTACCTTACGTTGAATGGGATCTGAAAAACCATAAGGGATTACCTATTTCAGGAGGAACTTACTTGATACATATTAAAGCTGACGGCATCGGTGAGAGGTTGATTAAATGGTTTGGTGCTTTGCGTCCAGTTGATTTAAATTCATTCCAAAATTAATTAATGCAGTATATAACTTTTAATAAATAGAGAAGTATGAAAAATATATATAGAATATTTACTTTGATTATGTTAGGTCTTTTGATAACACCTAATATGGCAAATGCAGGGAATGATGACAGAAGGGGAACAGCTGGAGTACCTGAGATACTATTGAATCCTTGGGTTCGTAGTGCAGGCTGGGGTAGTGTTAATACTGCTTGTGGCAAAGGTATAGATGCCTTGTTCTCAAACGTTGCAGGTCTTGGCAGAAATGAAGGCACGGAAGGTTATTTTTCCTATTCTGCTCTTTATAGAAACTCTGTCAATAACATTGCAGCAGGTTTAGCTCAAAGTTTGGGACAATATGGAGTGTTGGCTTTGTCGGTTGTATCTATGAACTATGGTACGATAGAGAAAACAACTGAAAATAGCCCTGAGGTTGGTAACAATGGTACATACTCAGCAACTATGACTTCTATTGCTGTTTCTTACGCAAAAGGCTTTTCAAGCTCAATTTACGTGGGAGCGTCTGTGAAGGTACTTACTTCTGGGATAAGCAATGTTACAGCGTCTGGTATTGCTATTGACGCTGGTGTTCAGTATGCAGCAGGAGACAACTTTGAATACAAGTTTGGTATTTCCTTAAAGAATTGGGGAGCACCAATGAGTTTTAGCGGAGACGGACTTTCTGTTCCTGCTATTTGGGGAACATCAAATCACTCTCAGACTCTTGAACAACGCTCTGCTTCATTTGAATTACCTTCAAGTTTGAACATCGGTGCGTCTTACGACTTGCTTTTGGCAGAAAACACTCATCGCATAACCTTTGCAGCGAACTTTGCTTCAATGGCGTTCTCAAAAGACCAATATACGTTGGGTATTGAGTATGGCTTTAAGCATTATCTTATGTTAAGAGCGGCTTACACTCTTGAAGAGAAGGGCACAAACGACTTGTTCCCTGATGGAACAGGTATTGGCGAGGACGGAACTACCAATATTAACTCAGGTCTTTCTGCTGGTGCTTCTGTTTGTGTTCCTATTAAGAACAAGAAAAACGACAAGGAGCATTTGGTAACGATAGACTATGGTTTCCGTGCAACAAGAGTCTTTGGAGGTATCCATTCGGTAGGACTTACCTTCGCTTTATAAGACTTAACAACTAATTATAAACAAACGATGAATCGAAGGCTTTTCATAAAGCCTTCGGTTTGTTTTTATAAACTTTGCAAGTAAGACAACAAAGAAATTATGGCAGATATAAAATATTATTCACAAGAAGGATTACAGAAGTTAAAAGAAGAACTGAAGCAGATGACGACCGTTGAGCGTCCTGCTATTTCAGCCGCTATTGCAGAGGCAAGAGATAAGGGAGACTTGTCTGAAAATGCCGAATACGATGCGGCAAAGGAGGCTCAGGGGTTATTGGAGGCGAGAATTGCGAACTTACAATCTTTGGTTGCTAACGCAAGATTGCTTGACGAAACCAAGTTAGATACATCAAAAGTGCTGCTTTTGTCAAAGGTTGAGTTTGAAAACCTTGCCCTAAAAAAGAAAATGGTTTATGAGATTGTACCAGAAAGTGAAGCCAACCTTAAAGAGGGCAAAATATCAGTTACATCACCCATTGCCAAAGGTCTTTTGGGCAAAAGGGTAGGGGAGGTTGCTCAAATCGCTGCTCCTATCGGCACTATGGAATTGAAGATAACAAAAATAGAACGTTAATATGGCAACGATTTTCACAAAGATTATTAGTGGCGAAATCCCGTCATACAAGGTGGCTGAGAACGAACATTGCTACGCTTTTTTGGATATATCTCCGCTTGAAAAAGGACATACTTTGGTTGTGCCCAAACAGGAGACTGATTATATCTTTGATTTGAATGATGCCCTGTTTTGCGAGCTTAACCTCTTCGCTAAAAAGATTGCCAAAGCCATTAAGAAGACCGTTGATTGCGAAAAGATAGGCATTGCCGTCATTGGCTTGGAAGTTCCACACGCTCACATACATCTTGTGCCCCTTACGGAGGTTGGAGACCTTGATTTCAAGCGTGAAAAGAAACAATTAACGGACGAGGAAT
>JAISLH010000092.1 GCA_031260565.1 Bacteroidales bacterium | reverse complement strand
TCCAACTCCTGCAGCAATATTTATGGAAAATGACAAGATAGATACGATTGTCAATATCTCTGCCTACGACTTAGAAAAGACCTTAATGTTTATAAAGCAGAAGGCAGGGTTCTGATAATACAAATTAACAATTCATATAACTAAGAGGAGAAAATATTACTTTTCTCCTCTTGTTTTTTTAAGCAGTTGCGTTGAAATTAAGTAAAGTATTACGAGGATAGAATGTTGTTATATAAGATTTTGACAGCGTTAAGCGAAAAAAAGTTAAGATAATAATTATCAGTAATAGGAAAAAGGACTATCTTTGCAATGTTTTAGCGAGTTATATTAAAGAATGCTATTTGTAAAGGGCTTAAATATAGTTAGGAAAGAAGATATTGCAAAAATAATTAGTTTCTACATAAAAATAGGATAAAAGATGAAAGTTTTTAGGTTAGTAACGCTCTTATTGTTATCAGGGTTTGGTGTTATGTCTTGCTCAACCAAAGAGAGCGAATTTGATGCCAGCGGAGTCTTTGAAAGTAAGGAAATCATTGTTTCGTCCGAATATGCTGGCAAAATCATAAGTTTTAATATTGAAGAAGGCAATTTTGTAGCCAAAGACGCTATCTGTGGCTACATTGAAAGCCCTACGCAGTTTGGGATAAAGAACTGCGAAATCAAATCAACTATTGACGGCACGGTTATTTTGAAATACGCTGAGCAAGGTGAGTTAGCCTCTGTCGGTAAGCCTCTTTTTAAGGTGGCGGATTTGGATAATATGATATTGAGAATATACATCAGCTCCTCACAATTAACTCAAATAAAGTTGGGACAGCAGATTAAGGTCTTCGCCGACTTTGGTACGCAGAGTAAAGAATATCTTGGAGTAGTGGCATGGGTAAGTCCGAAAGCGGAATTTACTCCTAAGAGTGTCCAAGTTAAAAATGACAGGGATAATCTTGCCTATGCCGTTAAGATAAATGTGCAAAATGACGGATTTTTGAAGATAGGAATGTACGCCGATGTTCAATTATGAAGCCCATTGTAGTCAAACATATTGAGAAAAGTTACAAAGGCAAACGTGCTTTACTGCCCATAGACTTTGAGGTTGAGGAAGGGGAACTTTTTGGCTTGATAGGACCTGACGGAGCTGGCAAGACAACGCTTTTTCGCATACTTGCAACGTTAATTCTTGCTGATGAAGGGGAGGCTTTTGTTGATGGATTGGACGTTAAACAGGATTTTCGTCAGATAAGAAAGTGTATTGGTTATATGCCCGGTCGTTTCTCTCTCTATCAAGACTTGACGGTGAAGGAGAATTTGGCGTTTTTTGCTGCCGTCTTTTCGTCTAACATAGATGAGAATTACTACCTGATTGAGGATATTTACAAACAGATTGAGCCATTCAAAAATCGCAGGGCAGGAGCGTTAAGCGGTGGTATGAAACAGAAACTTGCCTTGTCTTGTGCAATGATACACAAGCCGAAAGTGTTGTTTTTGGACGAGCCTACAACGGGTGTTGATCCTGTGAGCAGAAAAGAATTCTGGCAGACGCTAAAGAAACTCCAGCAACAAGGTATTACGATAATGGTTTCAACGCCTTATATGGATGAAGCCTCATTATGCGACAGGATTTTGTTGATAAAAGAAGGTTCTGTTTTGGATATAGACACGCCAAGTAATATGGGTAGCAAGTTTCCCAAAAAACTATACAAAGCAACAGGCGAAAACATACCTCAAATGCTCAAAGCACTAAGAGAAAATCCTGCTATAAACACCTGTTTCTCTTTTGGTGACAGCCTGCACCTTACATTCAAGGACGACAACCTTCACCCCGAAGAGCAATATGTTCAAATCCCTGCCTCCATTGAGGATTATTTTATGCTTATTTCAACGATGGGCAATATGAAAACCGACAATCATTAACCTGAAAACGCAGAACTATGCCAACGAATGATAAAGCAATAATAGTGGAGCATCTTTCCAAACATTTCGGGTCTTTTCGTGCGGTAGATGATATTAGTTTTGAGGTAACGAAAGGTGAAATCTTTGGCTTCCTTGGGGCTAACGGAGCAGGGAAGACAACGGCTATGAAAATGCTCTGTGGTTTAAGCAAACCAAGCAGTGGTAAAGCTATTGTGGCAGGTGATGACGTGAGCAAAAACCCTAATCGTATAAAGTCCAACATCGGTTATATGAGTCAGAAGTTTTCGCTTTATGAAGACTTGACGGTGAAGGAAAACATCAAACTCTTTGGCGGTATCTATGGCTTGAAACTAAAAGATATTGAACAAAAGACAGCCGTCCTGCTGGATAGACTTGGCTTTGCCGAAGAGAAAAACACCCTTGTTAAATCTTTGCCTCTGGGTTGGAAACAGAAGTTAGCCTTTTCTGTGGCGGTGTTTCACAGACCCAAAATAGTCTTCCTTGATGAGCCTACGGGAGGAGTTGATCCTATAACCAGACGTAACTTTTGGGAGATGATATATGAGGCTGCCGAAGACAATATTACTATTTTTGTTACCACTCACTATATGGACGAAGCGGAGTATTGCAATCGTGTATCGTTAATGGTTGATGGCAAGATAGTAGCTTTGGATACCCCTGCCAACCTCAAGCGTGATTTCAAGTCCGATAATATGGAGGCAGTCTTCTATCAGGTGGCGCGTCAGGCAAAACGCAGTGATAATTAAGGCTAACGATATGAGACAGCTAATAACATTCATTCAAAAAGAGTTTAAGCATATTTTCAGAGATGCACCTACGCTACTCATCTTATTCTTCCTGCCCCTGGCAATGATGTTCCTTTTTGGTTATGCTTTGACTAATGAGATTAAAAAGAGTGATTTTGGCATTGTGAATTTGGCTAATGATAACTTTTCAAAAGAGTTTGTGCAGAAAATAAGCCATAGTGAGTTCTTTAATTTCAAAAAGAATTTCCACTCTCAACACGAAATTATGGAGGCTTTTCGCAAAGGCGAGATAAAGGTTGCTATCATTATCCCTGCTAACTTTGAAGACGACTTAACTCACCTGCAACACGCCCAATTACAAATCATAGCCGATGCCTCTGACCCTAACTACGCCAAAACCTTAGTCAATTATCTTGACAACATCTGCAACGAAGTAATCGCTGCCGATAACCCTTTGGGAGCTTCCTCTGCCATAAACAACAGCTTAGTCAGTCTAACGCTTTTATATAACCCGCAAATGAAATCTTCCTACTCTATGGTGCCGGCTGTAATGGGCTTCATCCTCACTTTGGTTTGTGCCTTGATGACCTCTGTTTCCATTGTCCGAGAGAAAGAGCGGGGCACGATGGAATTACTCCTCGCCTCACCGGTCAAAACCATAACTATCATCATTGCCAAGCTCTCTCCCTACTTTATCCTTTCCTGCATCAACTTTATTACTATTTTGGTCGTTGGACATTTCATAATGAAAGTACCTATCAACGGTTCTCTGTTTTGGATAACTTTCCTGAGTCTTCTATACACCATTGTCTCGTTGTCTCTTGGTCTTTTGGTCTCCACTATTGCCAAGACGCAGTTAGCCGCCCTTTTGATTTCGGGGATTGTCTTTATGATGCCGTCTCTTATTTTGTCGGGGATGATGTTTCCCATTGAGAATATGCCTTTAATCCTGCAATTTATATCTTTTTTAACGCCAGCCAGATGGTTTATAGGTGCTATCCGCAAACTTCTGATAATGGGCATAGACGTCAGATATATTTTGAAGGAAATCATAATTCTCATCGTTATGGCGATAGGTCTTCTGACGATAAGTCTTAAAAAGTTCAAGCAAAGGTTAGAATAAAGCGTGCTATGTTTTTTTTCTAAAAATTTTGGCAGTATCAAAAAAAGTAGTATATTTGCACCCTGAAAAATAACATAAAACACTATCAAATAAGCAGGAAAAATGAGCATCGCAGACTTACAGAAACGCACCAAATTTGCACTTTCTCTCTATAATGGGGGGGGGGGGGGGTAACACCTTCATTACAAGCCTCTTACGCAGCGGCTATCGCCTTTAAAACGGCATCAT
>JAISLH010000042.1 GCA_031260565.1 Bacteroidales bacterium | reverse complement strand
TCCAACACTTTCGTATAATTTATTATATGCTTATTTCACGATGGTTTTCCACTCGTATGGCGACGTGAAACCAACCTTTATTTTCACCAACTGCCACCTTAAATTTCTAAAGCGGCGTTTCGTGACGCTAAAGTGGCGTTTCAGCGTCACTAAACGCCGCTTTAGGAAAATGAAGCAGAGTTTGATTTTGGCAAAAGAAGATGTTGGTATTTTTTTTAGTACTTTTGCAGTCGTTTTTAACACATAATCAGTAATAAATATGGGGATAATACGGATTGAAAGTATGAGTTTCTACGCCTATCACGGCTGTTTTGCGGAAGAAAGTGCAATAGGGACAAATTTTCTTGTAGATTTGGAGTTTGAATACGACAGTAACAAGGCACAAAACACGGACTCAATAAATGATACCATTGATTACCTTGCTGTATATCAAGTAGTAAAAGAACAAATGGATATTGCGTCTCATTTAATTGAGAATGTGGCACACCGAATTATGAACGCAGTTTGCGAAAAGTTTGAGGTGAAAAATTGCAAGGTGAAAGTGTCTAAACTTAATCCTCCTCTGGGGGGGCAGATGTATGCTGTGAGCTTTTGTTGTCAGTCTTGCGGCGACCGAATTTCTCTATCCAAAGCACCCACATCATAAATATAAACACGTACATAAAGGGTCGTCCAATCCAATCATGAACAAGCTGAAACCAACCATAGTGCCAAATCAATACTCCTGTCAAGCCAATTATTCTAATTGCATTTAAGGCAATGATTATTAAGCAACAGCAAAGCCAATAAATAAGTCGCTTCCATACTTTGCCGGGTACAAAAATCATAAAGATAAAAACCTGCATCATTTGCTTTACTCCAGAGCAATCAGGCACGATAGACATTGATTCAAAGAACTGCTTTATTCCATTGACATCAAGATGATAGAAAAAGAAAGTGCGACTATGTGTAACGAAATCAGTGGAAAAGAGCCAGCCCATTACCCATTTGGAAACATTAAACGCAATGTTGGTGAAAAAATCATAGACATCGTTGGTGAAAGAACCAAAGAGCCAGCTGTCCATATTTGTATTCCAGTAAAGGAAGTGGAAAATTATCGTGGCAAGCATAAACAAGGCAATATCTTTCAAAGATTGCCGCTGAGTTTTATTTAACTTGGTCTGAACAAAATTCATTAATTTCATCTTGCAAATGTAGCGTTTTATATTTGATTGTACAAATCTGCTATTCCAAACGTATGGAGGCAAAGACGGAGTAATTGATGATGTCTAAGTAATTGGCAGCTGCTCCTTCGCTTACTGAGACCTGCCCTTGGTTATCTTCAATCTGTTTGAGGCGAAGGATTTTTACTAAGATTAAGTCGGTGATTGAGGATATTCGCATTTGACGCCACGACTCGTCATAGTCATGGTTTTTCTTTAACATCAACTCTTTGGCTTGCAAAACATACTTATCGTAAAGTTCGAGGGCTTTTGAGGTCTCTAAATGTCCGTCATCACTTATGCCGAGTTCAGTCTGTATCAGGGCAATAACGCAATAGTTGAGTATCCCTATAAACTCACTTTTTACATCGTCATCTACCAGCTGCACTCCTTTATCTTCAATGGTTCGGATACGATTCGCCTTAATGAAAATCTGGTCTGTGATTGATGATAGCCTGAATATCCGCCACGAAGCACCATAATCGCTTAGTTTGGCAGCAAATAAAGTGCGGCATTTTTTAATTACATTGTCAAATTCGTTACTCGTATTCATATTTTTATTACTTTTGCAACTGCTTTTTTTTAATTAAATTGATGTAAATCAAGGTTGATTTACGGCTACAAAGATACAAAATTTATGAAACATACAACAATAAATATCAACGGACGCTTGCTAACGTTTTCACACCCATTGGTTATGGGCATTGTTAATCTCACCGAAGACTCTTTTTATGACGGAGGAAAATATTGTGATTTTGACAGGGCAATGGCAAGATGTGAGCAGGTGATTGACGAAGGGGCTGATATGATTGACTTAGGCGCTTGTTCCACTCGTCCCGGTGCGGCATTAGTGTCGGCAGAAGAAGAGATAGACCGCCTTTTGCCAGTCATAAAAGAGGTGAAGAAACGCTACCCTCAAAGCATTATTTCCATAGACACTGTTTGGAGTGAAGTAGTTGAGGCGTCTGTGGCTGTCGGTGCTGATATTGTTAATGACATATCGGGTGGGCAGTTTGACAATGCTCTTTTTGAAACGGTGGCTTGCTGCAATGTGCCATACATCTTAACTCACACCAACACAACTCCCGACAAGATGCAGCAAAGCATTCATTACGACAACCTGATACTTGACATCAGCAAGTATTTCGCTCAAAAAATTACATCATTGCACGACTTGGGAGTAAGGGACATTATATTGGATTTGGGCTTTGGTTTTGGCAAGACGCTGGAAGACAACTACGAACTTTTAAGACGGCAAAAGGAGTTTGAGGTCTTTGATTTGCCGATACTGACAGGCATTTCGAGAAAATCAATGATATATAAAGCACTTGACAATTCACCTTCCGAAGCCCTGAACGGTACATCTTTTCTTCACGCTTTCGCATTGGAAAACGGGGCTTCTATCTTACGGGTTCATGACGTAAAGGAAGCCGTGCAGTGTATTAAACTTTTTTCATTATATAATAAGGATTCAAAACAATAAAAGCAATGATTTTAGCATCTATTAACACGTTTTATGGCATAAGAGACATACTTGATATTTGTCTTGTGGTAATTCTGTTTTTCTTTATCTACAAATTGGTAAAAGGAACGGCGGCTCGCAGTATTTTTGTTGGCTTTATAGTTATCTATATCTTTTGGAAAATCGTTTCGCTACTCAATATGAAGTATCTAAGTGAGCTATTGGGCGGCTTCATTTCCGTAGGATTTATTGCAATGATTATAATCTTTCAGCCTGAAATCAGAAGGTTTCTCAACATCTTGGGCTCAAAAATCCTAACCAAACGAATATACAAATGGCTCTTGCGAAAATCTACCCCAAACAATACCTTTAAGTTCAATTCCACTGCCTTAGTTCAGGCTTGCGGACACATGTCGCATTCGTTTTGCGGAGCGTTGATTGTTATCTGCCGCTACGACAAGTTGGAAAATATTATCACGACCGGCGAGGCTTTTGACTCCCAAATAAACGCTCAGCTTATTGAAACCATATTTTTTAAGAACACACCTTTACACGATGGGGCATTGATAATTGATGATAACAAGATTAAGGCTGCCCGTTGTATTCTGCCCGTTAGCCATAGTAAGGAAATACCTGTCAATTTTGGTCTTCGCCATCGTTCAGCAATTGGCGTAACTGAGGACACGGACGCCGTAGCCGTTATTGTCAGTGAGCAGACAGGGAGCATTGCCATTGTGGAAAAAGGGTCTATTGAAGCCAATGTTAGCCTTATCCGCCTGCAAGAATACCTTGATTCCACCTTCAATTCGGTAAGCGTAAGCAAATAAGAAGGGTGGATGTTGAGCTTGCCAGTGTTGATTTTGTTTCTCTCGTGAAAAGCCAAAAGCGGGATTGCCTTTGATTAAAAGATTTTTAGTAATTTTGCCGCCTGATTAAATTATAGTAAATTATGAGTGAAGAGGAAAGACAGGAAATGATGCAAATTATGCAGGACAATTTTGATTTTCAAGATGAGCCTAAACTCGGTATATTTTGGTATAACAAATATGATGATGAATTGTTTGGCGTTGTAAAATCAGATGCTAGAGATGTTGCTTTTGCAAGAAGTATGCCTCGTAAAACTATTAGCAGTTTGCATAAAAGTTGGTGGAAAAAACAGGAAATGCGTTATTTGGCAGGACGTGAAAAAAACTCTATTTTCAGGCAGGATTATACACAAATTCCTCGTGGCAGGCTTTTTCAAAGACGTGATGGTACTTTTGAAATCATGTGCGGCAGTTGGATAAATGAGCATATTAAAGAGTTGATTATTGAAGAATTTGACTTACAAAAGGCAAAAGTAGAGATTGTGATTGATGAGCATTGGGAACTTGGTCACGGTTGGAACGAATAAAAAAACACCGCCCGATAGATTTTAATTTCTATCGGGCGGTGTGTTATTTATAAACATTTTTCTATCATTTTTGTTATAGTCTTTTGCAGGAGAGGAATATCCTGTTTAACTATTCGCAGTATTTCCTCCGCATCAACATCAAAAGTTATATCTCTGTTAAACATAAATTCCCTCCTGTTCTATGATGTGTTTTAATGTTGGGTTCATTCTTTGACGTAAACGAACAACATCAACTTTATTGCCTAATAATTCTTCCAATTCTACTTTAATCATTGCCAATGCACAAAAACCTTTCAATTCGCCCTCAATATAAACATCAACATCACTTTCTTCTGTTTGATTTCCACGTGCATAAGAGCCGAACAAGCCCATTTTGTCTATACCATATTTACTGGCTTTATATGCCTTGTAATCTTGCAATATATTTATAATACTCTGTTGCGTTACCATATTTATTTTATTTATTGAACGGCAAAATTACAAATTTTTTCTTTATAAAAAAACAACCAGCCCGACAGATTTAATTTCTATCGGGCTGGTTGAGATTTAACACATTCAAATACCTTTATTCTATGCTGTGATGCGTTACTTGTGCAGTTATTGTGGCATTATTTGGCAACTTATCCGTTACCAAAACTTTATAATAGCATGGAGAACACATAGTATTAGAAGGATTTACATATAAATACAAATTATATTTATTATCTGATACTTTTTCTAATTTCTGTTGTATATCTTTAATACTATATCCAACACAACCCGCAACAAGAATTAAAGAATGTTGATTAAAATTTGGCATATCATACATACACGTACTATCAATATGCTGATATAATTCAGAAACAGAATTAACAATGATTGGTATTCCTGCATTCATATTATTTATACTGCAAGTACTTTCAAATTTAATATAATCCGCTATAGCAATATCTTTTGGATATTTATCTTCATCATTATTATTACATGCACTAAACCCTATCATTGCAATACTTGCAATGATTATGTTAATTATTTTACGTTTCATTTTTATTTTCTCCTTATTTTTTAATTATAACTAATTTATCTGACTTAATAATGCCTTTTTCACCCTCAACGCTATAAACATACGAGCCATTGTTTAACGCTCTAATATCTATTGTCTGCATTCCTTTATTGCTTTTCAACTTCTCAACAATAAGAACTTTGCCCATATTGTCTGTTATTTTGAAAGTATATTGAGAAGTTTGCGGTGCAATATTATAGATTATACTAACGTAGTCTTTTGCAGGGTTTGGCTGAACTTGTATATTATCATTCATCAAGTCTGCCAGTGAACCTTTTATTCTTGCCGATTTCTGTTCAGGCTCTTCATCTGGAACTATGTACGGATGATAATCATTTACAATTTCCTTAAACTGCAATAACGATTTTGCCTTTCTGCCAGCTCGTGTATAGTTTTCTGATAGAGGCAAAAGGGTTTCATCAATGTTAGTCGTATTCGTATCTGAAATAATTGAAATGTACGCTAAATAATCGTTTATTTCCAAAGAATCCACAAATTCTGTATTCTGCATATTTTGAAGTATTTCTGTTGCCATTGCGTAATCCTTCGTACCAATGTAAGAATCAACTAATTCAAAGGTTGCATGTGCATTGTTTATATTTGACAAAACATTTCTGTATTCCTCAATATTAACGCCTAACGTATCGGTAAGAATACAATCAATGATGCCTCTTTGAGTAAATTCTATTTCACTCGCCTTTGCAGACATATTACTTTCCATTGTAGTACGGAATGTTCTTGTATTCCAACTATCCTCTATCAGTTGTTTTGCCAATAGTGTAAGATAATTTGGCTCGTCATTCATAAATCTTGTGAAAGTCTCTCTCTTTGTAGCATCAGGATTTGAAAGCAATACTTCAGCACACATAACAAGAGGTAATTTTTCACTCTTTACCAATTCAATCAAAACGTCAATGGACAAATAAGGCGAATTTTCCAACAATTCATTTCTTAATTGCCACTGGTCAATGCTCCAACTGCCTTCAAGTTTATCAAGTAAAATGCTTGTCTGTCCGCCGTCTAAAAGGTTATTGTAATTATAGAGCAGCAACAAATAATCATTGTTTAAAATATCTAATTCTGAAAGCAATTCGCCTTTTAATATACTTCTCTCAAAGAGACATTTGTTTGTGTAGTTTGATAAGCCAACCAAAGTCAAATTACTGCTACATGATGACGGTAATGTATTGGATACATTCACAGGATAAGAATAGTAAATAGGCGGGCAATTTACATTACATATATTAGTCCAATAATTATTATCAAAAGTATTAAATGCAGGAAAACTTAAACTGCCCTGTTCTGTGCGTATGCCATAGATGTCTGGGTCATTTGTTTGGTATTTGGAAATATATAAGCCAAATGAGTTCTCATTAAAATCATTGCAAAGGTATTGCAACCCTTGTGTAATGTTGCCTACATCTTTGCCTCTGTTTTTACCCAATGCCTGACTGCCACAATATAAGTTATTAAATGTATTGTTGTTTATAACATTATTTGCATCACCAGAATTAACAACTTGAATACCCATAGTGCGAGGGTCATTTTCAAGAGACATAAGCCCGTTAAAAGTATTGCCGAAAATTCCGTAGCCAGTAGATACATCGGAAAAGATACCAAAGCCAACAGCCTTTAAGTATTCTGGTTTGTAAATATAACTACCTTCTATGCCCGGTATATTAAAATTACAGAACGTTACACTGAAATTATTCGCATTGGATGCAAAAACTCCGCAGAAATTAGAATTAAAATCTGTATTGCGTACATTTACTTTTTGACCTGTCAAGTCTTCAACACGAATAGCATCAATAAAATTATCAAATGTGCTGTTTGTTTCTCCACTTTGCAGACTTCTTGTCCCATAAACACTGAAACCCGACTTAATAGCACCAATACCTATTGTGTTTTTTTCTGTCAATGTATAATTGTTTATGAATTGGCAACCATTAAATTTAACTCCTTCAACTGCCCACATTGAAACGTGATTATGAATCGTTGCTTCGTTAGGCATCATATCATTATCCCATTCAAAAGTACAATTAGTAAAATAACTTACGTTGTTTTGCAGTGTTCCATTTAGAATAATATTATGATACTCCATGAATGCAACAGAACGTATATTGTTTCTGAACGTAGAGTTTTCGGCTTTGATGATACCACCACCAGCAAACCAATAAGATAGCAGTGTTACGGCACAAAGAGCGTTTTCTATTATTGCTCCATTATGTAATTCTATCACACCTTTACTGGTTTCTGTCTGCGGCAAATAAGGATTGCCAAGCACATAAATTCCTCGCCAATACTTGTCAGGACATAAATTTGTAAGAGTTCCGCCGTCAATGATAAGTTTTCCTCCTTGCTCAACTGTAATCATAACATCTTCCCCAAATTGCATGGTATTGGCGATTGTCAATGTTACTCCATTCTTAATAAGGATATTTTTATTAAATTGTAACGGATAATTCCAAGTTTGATTTTCTTTTATTTCAATAGTAGTGTCTGAATAGACATAGTTCTCACATAAAATACTGCAATCATAAGTAGGTGTATATGGTCCATACATTGGATTTGAATCATCACAATCAGGTTCATCAGGACAATTTGGACACGTTGCAGGCTTTGGTCCAATTCCCCAATAATAATAGCCATCACCATCTCTATCCTCGCAAACAATATCAGCATCTGTATGCCCTTGCCTCATTATTGGTGTTGTAATATAATTTAATGTCTTAATTCTACTTGGATTAGCTATAATGTATAAATATCCAGAACCGCCCCAACTTGTACCCCAACTATTTTTAAATATAAAAAATGTTTTACCTATGTTAGGATTATTATCTTGTATTGGTTTATGCAAAATATTTTGTAATTGAGAAGGAGTTTCAACATCATTTGCTATCATATCTCCTTTTTTGATTGTTCCATATCCAACTAATAACATAGAATGTTTCCAATTATCAATAGCAGCAGCAAGCATACCTTTTGTAATTATACTTGTTTTAATTTGTGTCATGCTTGGATTATAAATTATATTATTATTAGTTACTTTTATTAGTTCTGAAGGATTATTGCAAACATTATTACAATTATTGTTAATTGTTGTACAACAAGATTGATTAACTATTCCATTATTTTTTATATATTGTAAAGCATAATAAGGATGCCCTCCACTACAATCATTATGATTAGCTATTTCTCCTTGCGAATTATAAACAGTGGGAGTACATGATATAATGTTGTGTTCAGATAAATCTAAATTTAATAGTTGATTATAGTAAATATTAACTAATCCTTCAACTACACCCACAGCAGAATATGCCCAACAAGAGCCACAAACTTGATTCTTCACAGAAGTTACCCAGTTTCGTCCGTGCCGATTTCGCCAATTAAAATTATCTACGATAGCAGATGTACTCTTGTTTGTTGGAGTTACAGATGTATCATTATCAGGAAATTCAAATATACCTCCTATATAATAATCTAATCCATACAAATTAGGTAGCGTATCCCCACCAAACAATGCTTTCTTTTCCTGATAAGACATTTGGGAAACCGATGTTTCACCTGCTACCCAAAGAATTTTTTCTTCTTCTGCCAAAGAGTTTATTTTATCTACGACTTGCGAATGTTTATTTGATATTAGTTCGCTTGACATCGTTTCAATAATGCTACTTTTCAAATAACTTTGCTGTCCAAAACTGAACTTGTCAATGTACAAAGTAGCCTCTTCAAGAATGATAAGTACTTTCAAAGGAGTTATTTGTTGCAGGTAACCTGTTTCAAAAAACTCCTTATCAATTTCTACATACGAGGAATCTGCCAAAAGGTAATTACTTTCATAAACCAAATACTCATTATAGTTGTTATCAACTAAAACAACTCTAACGAATGATTTTGGATTTTCAAGTAAGACATGCCCCGAAAGTAAGAAATTAGAGAGATTTACATTACTTGCAAAAGGTGTTATTTCCGTTGTTGTCTGAAAAGTTTCATCAACAGAAATTTCAAGTAATGAATTTTTGTTTAATTCTGCATAATATACAGAATCAACATTTTGTTGTCCGTTTGCATTTTTGGCAGCAAACACAGCAATTACACAAATTGCCATAGCCAAAAGAACTTTTTTCATTGCATAATAATTGTATTAAGTTAGACCTAAATATAATGTTTATTTTTAATTTATTATCGCTTCAACAACCTTGCCCCAATCGCCCATTTGCCCTTTGGAATTGCACCAGCAAGCAGTGTAATATACCTTTTTACCTTTGTCGGTTTTGGCAAAATTGAGCGTGAATTTACTATCACTTGTAATTATGATATGCTTCATATCGTCTATTTCCACAGGTTCTTTGTCCGCAATAATCCAGCGAACCAATGCAAAGGCTACTCCTGTGGGGCGTTTCTGTTTTTTTCTCTTTTCGCCGATGAAAGTGTTTGACCACAACGAACCGCTATGCTCCAAAGGTTTTTGAACATTGATTTCCATAAACGGAATGGTCGTTGGTATCGGTTTTGGCGTAGGCGTTGTATCCTTAACCGTTAAGCCCAGAGAGCGGCGAACATCATTTGTAATTTTGTCGTTACCTGCGATGTATTTATCAACCATTAGCCGTAACCACTTAACATAATCCTTGCGAGCATCGTTTTTTGCCTGCGTTGCAACAGGTGTCTTGGTTGCGGGGTTGCTAACCTTTGCGTAAGAGTCATTCCATTTCGCTTGCAAAGCCTTGCCTGTAGTTGTTTCTTCTGTCGTTATTGTGAAAGCTAAGCCCTTTGAAAGTAAATAGGTCATTAAATTTGTCTGAAAGACATTGAAATTGGCGTCAGAGCCGTTGAAATTTGTTTTAGAGGTTTCCATAAACTATACTTTTTTATTTGATGTTAAAATATATTCTATCGTTTTTGTATTCGAAACTGTCGTAGCAGCTGTCTCTACGGTCGTAGAGAAGTTAAAAACGCTTGCAGGAACTTTCCCTGCGGTCGTAGAAAAATCAGAAACTATCGTAGAGAAGTCTAAATCTGTCGTAAAAAGTTTCGCTACGACAACATAAGAATTGAAAACTATCGTAGAAACTTCTCCCACTATCGCAGGAGTTACAAAGTTGGAAGATTTTGGATTATTTTCTGTGGAAAAAGAGCAAAAATGATATGCCCTTAAAACGCTTTCTTTCGGCTCTAAATGGCTAAAACAGCGGGATTTACCCCCCCCCCCCCCAATAACAGGGAACGTGCGGGAGAACGCTTTATTTGCCGTTGTTTTGATTTCATTTTTCATCTATTTTCTTACAGATTTCGTGATATTTGAAAGTGCAAAGGTAAAACTTTTTTTTGAATGAGCAAAACTTTTTTTAATATATTTCGTCAAAAGCAAGAAGTATCCTGCTTATTGCCTCATCTAATTCTGGGTAGGAGATAGTTAAAGGCGGTTTGAGACTCAATGCACCGCTGTTGAAAAGATGTGTGCCGATGATGATACCATGTTCAAAGCATTTTGAGAGAGCTTGCTGCCATTTGTGCGGATTTGCAAGTTCAAGGGAGTTAAATAAGCCTACACCACAGAGTGATTTTATTTCCTTATGCTGCAATCCATTTCGCAGATATTGTCCTTTATTTGCAACATCAGCAATTATATCTTCATTAAGGAGGGTGTCAATCACCGCAAGGGCAGCTGCACAGCTTACGGGGTGTCCTCCAAATGTAGTGGCATGACCTATCAACGGGTGGTGATTATTTAAGGCGTTCATAACTTTATTGCTTCCCACAAAAGCACCAATAGGCATTCCTCCGCCCATACCTTTGGCAATGCAGAGAATATCCGGCACTATGTCGTAATGCTCAAAGGCGAAGAGCGAGCCAGTCCTCCCGAAGCCGGTTTGAATCTCGTCCAATATCAATAAAGCCCCCACTGCTTCGCATCTATGTTTTAGGTTTTTGATGAAATTCCCCTGCGGTATGGTTACAGATTTGCCAACAGGGAAAATTTCTGCCACAACACACGCCGTATCTTTCGTTATCTTGCATAAATCTTCCTCGTTGTTAAACTCTATACATTTGCATTCGGGCAGCAATGGCTCAAAGGGCTGTCTATATCTTTGCTCACTCAAAAGACTTATTGCCCCTGTAGTTGAGCCGTGATATGAGTTTGAGAAAGATATAATTTCATGGCGTTTAGTGAATAGCTTGGCGGCTTTGATTGCACCCTCAATGGCTTCAGAGCCGCTATTGACAATAAACATTTGGTCTAAACCATCGGGCAGTAAATCTATCAGGCGTTTAGCGTATTTGTATTGAGGACTCTGTATAAATTCCCCATAGACCATTACGTGCATATATTTATCAACTTGCTCCTTGACGGCTTTGACTACATTTGGGTGGCGATGACCTATATTTCCAACGCAGATACCTGAGAGCATATCAATATACTGCTTGCCGCTTGTGTCCCAAACGTATATTCCTTCGGCTTTATCTACATCTATCATAATGGAATCTATTTCGCCCATTTGTGCAACGTAGCGGCGAAAGTCATCAGGTGAAATCTTCATTGTCTTTTGCTTATTGTCTGAAAAATGTTGAGCAATTCGCTTGGGCTGTAGGCATAATAACAATATCGTTTATATTGACGTGTTCGGGTAAAGTAGAGCAATAGATTATAGTTTGAGCAACATCTTCTGCCGTCAGGGGCTTGAAACCTTTATAGGTAGCGGCAGATTTTTCCTCATTGCCTTTGAACCGTACCATAGAAAACTCCGTATCCACAGCACCGGGGCAGACGTTAGTAACCTTAACACCATAAGGCAAAGCATCAATTCTCATACCTTTGGAAAGAAAATCAACAGCCGCCTTTGTTGCACAATATACTCCGCCATCAGCATAAACTTCCTTGCCTGCAATGGAACAGATATTGATAATATGTCCCTTTTTTTTCTTACACATAAGCGGCAAGACTTCTCTGCTAACATATAATAGCCCTTTAATGTTGGTGTCTATCATTTGCTCCCAATCCGTCAGACTGCCTTCCTGCATAGGCTCTTTACCTGCGGCAAGCCCTGCGTTATTGACAAGAATATCTATTTCTTTCCATTTGCCTGAAAGGGAAGATAAGGTATTTTGTGTTGCAATCTTATCTCTAACATCAAAGCAAAGCGGCAGCACTTCTACACTATATGCCTCCAATTCACGCTGCAAATTCAGCAGCCTGTCATTTCTCCTGCCCGTTATAATGATGTCGTTGCCGAGTTTAGCAAAAGCCTTTGCAGTTGCTTGCCCAATTCCGGATGTTGCACCGGTTACTAAAACTATCATATAAAGTTGTTATTAGTTCAGTATTGCTTCAATTCCCGGTAGCGTGCCATTCTCTAAATATTCAAGCATAGCCCCTCCACCTGTAGAAATATAGGATACTCTTTTGCTAAGATTAAACAAATTGATTGCCGCTACTGAGTCCCCTCCACCAATGGTTGAAAACGCTCCTTTGTCGGTGGCTTCCGCTGTGGCTTCGGCTACTGACTTAGTGCCTTGCATAAAGTTACTCATCTCAAAGACTCCCATAGGTCCATTCCAAAGGATAGTCTTACTATTAAGTATCACCTCATTATACATAGCCGCCGTCTTCTCTCCAATATCCATACCAAGCCAATCAGGAGGCATATTATCTATATCTACCACCTTGCGATTGGCGTCATTGGCAAACTTATCAGCAACAACGACATCAATAGGAAGATAAATCTTAACACCCTTTTCCTTAGCCTTTGTCATAAGGTCGGTAGCGACTTGAAGGCAGTCATCTTCGCAAAGAGACTTACCAATCTGCTTGCCTTGAGCCTTGAGAAAGGCAAAGACCATACCACCACCAATGAGAAGATTGTCAGATATATTAAGTAAAGATTGAAGGACGCTTATCTTAGAGGAAATCTTCGCCCCACCAATAACAGACGTAAAAGGCTTCTGTGGGTTTTGCATTAACCTCTGCAAGTTGATAACTTCGTGCTCCATAAGGAAGCCAAAGTATTTATCATTAGGAAAATACTTGGCAATAACAGCCGTTGATACATGAGAGCGATGAGCCGCACCAAAGGCATCATTGACATAACAATCTCCTAACTTGGCAAGCCGTTGAGCAAATGCTTCATCTCCCTTTGTCTCCTCAGGGTAGAAGCGGATGTTCTCCAAAAGCATAACGTCTCCGTCCTTTAAGCCATTGACAAGATTTGTAACATTGTCACCAAGTAATTCCTGCGTGAAGACAACATCTTTGCCAAGTAAATTACTCAAATGCTTAGCCACATAGATTAAGGAAAACTCCTCTTCAAAGCCGCCTTTCTTTGGTCTGCCAGAGTGGCTCATAATAACAACTCTTGCACCATCCCCGATAAGTTTCTTAATAGTCGGCAGAGTTTCGCGGATACGAAAGTCGTCAGTTATGTTTTTCCTGTCGTCAAGTTTAACATTAAAATCCACTCTTACCAATACTCTTTTCCCTTTGAAATTAACATCTTTTATACATTTCATACGCTGATTCTTTTATGTTTAGAGTTTGCAAAGATACAAAATTATTTGAAAACAAAGACTTACGGAGATATTTTTGATAATGAGCCTCAACACCTAAACTTGAGACGCTACTCAACACGTTCCAATATTCCACCTTTAAAAATATATTTTATTGCATCTCCATTTAGCATATAACGTAATATATCAGAGTTTTTATTGTCTCCCTTTTCTATATGCAAATTATCAAAAGGAATTCTAAAAATATACCATATATTAAACGCATAATTATATATGATAAAATGGACAGTAGCACCATAAAATGAGCCATTAACATAAGTAGGTAAAATAAATGCTCGTTTCCCTTTTTCAAAATATATTGTATCAAGTTGTGCTTCATCATCAAGAGCAATATTACCTTCTCCAACAAGGGATAAAATTCTTCCATATTGTTTAGTTTGCAATAAAATAAAATTTTCTGCTTCACTTTTCAAAATTTCAAGTGATGATGTAGAATCAATATCTAAATAAAATACCTTTATAAGTTCTAAATCATTTTCACTCGTTTCTATATTAGATAAAGTTTGACCATAACTTATATGCACAGCCAGTAATAAACATATAAATACTATTCTTTTCATTTTATTAGTTTTGCTTAAAGGTACTTTAAGAGAAAAAAAAGTACCTAATTGTCGGTTGCAAAGTTACATTTTTTCTTAGTATAAAATGCTTTATGAAAATATTTTTCACATTAGCAGCAAAAGCACGCCATTTTATTTTTATTATTTGTACTTTTGCCGAACGAAATTAAACAACGGATAAAAACAGACAGGATTATGACAGCACAATATCAAAAAACATCATTACAAATTATAGATTTAATGCAACAAAACGCCATTAAAAACCATTGCTTTTTAGAGTTGCGAATGTGATGATTTTGTATAAATTTTATGTAACCTTATTGCAATAACGCAATATGTAACTTCATGGGGATAATATAGTATTTTATCCCCTTTTTTTGCTTTTTGCCAAAATTAAAGTGGCGTTTCAGCGTCACCAAACGCTGTTTTAATTTAACCAAACAGCGTTTCATTTTAGCAAAACGGTGTTTTATTTTAATTTGATGTACATCAAAAATAAATAAGATGTACATCAAAAATAAATAAGATGTACATCAAAATAAAATAAGATGTACATCAAACAAAAATAAGATGTATATCAAAATAAAATAAGATGTACATCAAAATAAAATGAAACGCCACTTCAAGAAATTAAAACGCTGTTTGGTTAAATTAAAACGCTGTTTGGTGTAATTAAAATAGCGTTTTGAGGAGGGGAAAGAGGGTTTTGTGAAAATTTTATTATCTTTGCAGTGTCTAAAATCAAGAAAGAAAGAGATAATAGAGATGAAAATATCTTATAATTGGCTGAAAAATTACGTGCCAACCAACCTTCCGCCTGAGCAGGTGGCACATCTGCTAACTTTTGGCGGGCTTGAAGTTGAGGGAATGGAAGTTGTGGAAACGTTAAAGGGCGGATTGCGGCATTATTATGTTGGTCAGGTTTTGTCTTGCGAACCTCACCCGGACAGCGACCACCTTTCGCTGACGGCAGTTGAAGTTGGGTTTGAATCACCGTTGAATATAGTTTGCGGAGCTCCCAATGTGGCAAAAGGACAGAAAGTTATCGTGGCAACTATTGGGGCTAAGGTCTATACTAATGAGACAGAATGGTTTGAGATAAAGAAGACTAAACTTCGCGGTGCGGTGTCGGAGGGTATGATTTGTTCGGAAAAAGAACTCGGATTGAGCGATAACCATGACGGAATTAAAGTTTTAGACGCCGATGCCAAAGTAGGGCAAACTGCAAAGGACTATTTCAATATAGCAGAAGACTGTGTATTTGAAATAGGTCTTACACCCAACCGCTCCGATGCGGCGTCTCACATAGGAGTGGCAAGGGATTTGGTCGCCATTCTCAACACTCAAAGCAAGGAAAAGGTGTTTGCGATAAATTATCCTTCGGTTGATGACTTTCAAACGGAGGATGAGGATTATGATATTGATATAAAGATAGATACAAGTCTTTGTTCTCGCTATGCAGCTCTTGCTATAAAGGACGTGAAGATTGAAGACTCGCCGTCATGGCTAAAAGATAAGCTGCGGTTGATTGGTTTGAAGCCGGTGAATAACGTTGTTGATGTTACGAATTATGTTTTAATGGAGACAGGTCAGCCTTTGCATGCCTTTGATTTGGATAAGGTAGCAGGCAAGGCAATAGAGGTGAAGACGCTACCAAAAGGCACGAAATTTGTTACCCTTGACGGAGAGCCGAGAGAGCTAAACGGCAAAGAGGCAATGGTCTGTAACGCTGATGAAGCAATGTGTATGGGCGGTATTTATGGAGGGCAGCATTCGGGAGTGAGTGCCGATACAACCAATATATTGATTGAGTCGGCTTATTTTAACCCTGTCGTCATTAGAAAGGCTTCTAAATATCACAATTTGAAGACAGACGCTTCGTTTCGTTTTGAAAGAGGCGGTGATCCTAACGTTGTGATTTATGCTTTGAAACGTGCGGCGTTGCTGATTAAAGAAATAGCTAACGGAAAGACTGCAAGCAAGATAATAGATGTTTATCCTGCTAAAATAGAGTCAGCAAAGATAGAGCTGAATTACGCTCAAATGGATAATCTTATTGGTAAGCAAATTGACAGAGAGGTTGTTAAACTTATCCTTACTTCGTTGGAAATGACCATAGAGAAGGAATGCGAAAGTGGTCTCTCGGTTAGCGTGCCTACAAATAAGGTTGATGTTACGCGAGAGTGTGATTTGATAGAAGAAATATTGAGAATATATGGCTATAATAATGTAGAGATTTCGTCATCGGTGAAAAGCAGTTTGTCTTATGAACAAAAGCCGAACAAAGATAAGATAAAGAACATTGTTTCTGACTTTTTGGCTTCCTGCGGCTTTAATGAAACGATGAATAACTCCCTAACCAAGATAGCCTATTACGAGAATAATATTGCTTTTCCTTTGGAGCAGTCGGTTTATGTGTTAAATGCGTTAAGTAAAGACTTGGGTGTTATGCGTCAAACGCTGTTGTATGGCTCTTTGGAGACAATTAGCTACAATATAAACAGGAAAGTTGGCAATATTAAGATATTTGAATTTGGTAATTGTTACAAAAAAAACATTGAAAACGCACAAGACCCCGTGATAACAAAGCGTTATGACGAAAGAATACATCTTGCCGTAGCCATAACGGGCAATCTGCACGAAGAAACGTGGCAGGAGAAGGCTCGGAAGGCTGATTTCTTTTATTTGAAAAACGTAGTGATAAACGTTCTTCAACGATTGAGGTTGGATATTTCAAGGTTTGGTGTTGAGAATGCAAATGACACTTATTTTGAAGAGGGTTTGCAGATTGTCAATAAGGATAATGGTAAGGTTTTAGTAAGTTTTGGCAAACTCAATAGCAAGGTCTGTAAGGATTTTGATATAAAACAGGACGTTTATTATGCTGATTTCGCATGGGATTTGGTCATAAAGGCACTATCAAAGAAAGAGATAAAGAGTCAGGAGTTGGTTAAGTTTCCGGAAGTCAGGCGAGATTTGGCTTTGGTTGTTGATAAAGATGTTTCCTTTGTTCAAATTGAACAGACGGCTTATCAGTATGAGAAGCGTTTGTTGCAGAAGATTTCATTGTTTGACGTTTATCAAGGGGAGAAATTGGAGAATGATAAGAAGCAATATGCCGTTAGTTTCATTTTGCAGGACAAAGAGAAAACCCTTACCGACAAACAGATTGAAGCTATAATGGATAAGTTGCTCAAGGGCTTTGAGCAAAAACTTGGAGCTAAATTAAGATAACATTATGAAGTCTCTTACGCATTACGATATAAAGATTTTGCTTGCTCTTGTCAAGTCTCTGCACGGAGAAAGGCAGTTTTTCACCTATCTTTTGAACAATGGCTACCCTGAGTTGGCTGCTTGGTCTAATGCTGTTCGTGGAGATGAAGACGCTTTGCATTGGTTGTTTGACAGCGGATTTGAAGTACTGGGAGTATTGTCAAATGCTATTGATAACGAAAAGCGAGCTGTGCAATGGATTTTGCAGTCTAAGGACGAGTTTCTGATAAACTTTTCTGCTGCTTGCCGACAAGAGAAAGGCGGATTAAGATGGCTAAGGGATAATGACCTTGATGTGTTTGCTATTATGGCAAGCGAAATTGTTATTATTTTAGATACGCAAATTAAGGATAAAATGTTTTGGTACCGATGGAAATAATTGAACTACGCAAACAGTATAATCGTATTACGATGTTTAACAATGCGGCTATTTTTATAGTATCGTATTTAATCATCTTTTATTTGTATCAGTTTTTTACGCTGATACCTGCCTTTGCCTTGCAGATTTCTAATGTCTTTTACACAGGCACAATAGATTTTGACTCTGTTACCTCTTCGTCTTCGTCTGAGGTATGGCAAGATAATGAAAATATATTTGCTGTTTTTGGCACAGCACCCTTAGTAATGATATTTTTCATCATCTTAAACATCTTTGCAATGACGGGAGCTGTTCATAAGTTGAATTATTCCTTGAAAGTCTTTTGCTATTGGAATATAATCAATGGCATTATCAGGTTTTGTGGTGATTTTATCTTTGGTCATATCTTTCATCTTTGGTCATCTAATCTGGTTACTGACTTCCTTGAAGTTTCGTATCCAAGTAAGGTAGGGGCGTTGATGTGCATTATAGTGGCTTTAATCATTGCTTTCTTCTGCATACGTTCAACAGTTAGGCTCGTAAAGTATCTTTTCAATCCGTTTATGGGAGGCGTTAAGGAAAAAACTCTTTATAATATTTTATACCCTGTTCTAATTGGCGTTGGCTTTCTGTATATCTTCCTCTGTATTCCTCATTTCAACAAAAATGAATTTGGTATCTTCCTCTTACTTGCTTTGTCGGCTTTCCTAACATATATGCTAATGCAGCGAAAATATAGAAATATCCCGGAAAAGCGAGAGAGCCTTTATATCAAACTTAATCGTCCGCTAATTGTATGTGTTCTTATTGTTCCATTCGTGAAAATCATCACTGACAGAGGCATACTCATATCCGCAAGTGCCTATCGCCAGCAAATAATAGAGATGTTCATTGTTATAATTTTTGCTATCATTTTCCTCATCATTTTAATCAGCGTTATATATTACTTTTACAAACAACGCAAACTACGAAAGCAGATGAGGAGGGACGCCCAACAAATGTTCAAAGAAAACAATCTCGACATTGACAGCAACTTTTGGGGTGTTAAAGACCACGATATGGACAAATATAAAGACTTATTGTAATAACAGAACAGGTTCAAGCTACTTTAGGAGGAAAATACGGAACAAACTTATGAGATAATAGAAAACTATCTCGTTGAAAAAGGATTGTAAAACAGGCAAAGCTCAACAATAAACTACTCGTTCAGGGCATTAGCACCGCTACATATTTCTATGATTTCATTGGTGATTGCCGCCTGACGGATTTTGTTGTAAGTAAGTTTAAGTTCTTTCAAGAGGTTTTGAGCGTTGTCCGTAGCCTTGTGCATAGAAGTCATTCGCGTTCCATGTTCGGAGGCAAAAGAGTCAAGAAAGCATTTGTAGAGTTGAGTTTTGAGCGACAGCGGAATGACATTTCGTATTATTTCTGCTTTGGTAGGCTCATATATATAGTTGCTATTTATAACCGAATTAGCGTCAGCAGCAAGTGAAAGAGGCAAAAACGTTTCTGTTGTAAGAATTGTAGTTGCTGAGTTTTTGAATTGGTTGTATATTATTTCTATCCTATCAAATGTCTTACCAATAAAATCCGACATTAGTTTATCAGCAATAGATTCTATGATTGCAAAGTCTAACTTATCCCAAATTTCATCGTTTTGAGCAATAATTTCAACATTATTAAAAGATGATTTGCCTTTGATTAAAGCCTTACGAAGGGCGTCCGAACCCTTCTTCCCGAATGTCCAAAGGCTGACGCCCTCAATGCTTTCGTCATTTTGATAATGCGTAAGTTGTGAAAGAGTCTCCTTTATTACATTTGAGTTAAAGGTAGAGCACAGTCCTTTATTGGAAGTCAGAACAAGGAGCAACACCTTCGCCTTTTTCTCCTGCCTGACAAAAGGAATATCATCACTCTGACTACTTCCCAATCGTTGGATTATTTCTGTCATTTTTGCAGAATAAGGTCGCAGTTTGATGATAAGGTTTTGTGATTTACGCAACTTTGAAGCCGACACCATCTTCATTGCACTCGTTATCTGTTGAGTGGAGCTGACAGACGCTATTCTTGTCCGTATTTCCTTTAAGTTTGCCATAGCAGATTATTGTTTGTACTTTCGGCTGATGTCTCCTGCTACCTGCTTCAAAGTAGATAGTATTTTGTCGTCAAGATTACCTGCCTTCAAATCAGCAAGCAAGTCGGAATGTTCCTTATCAAGTCTAAACAGATATTCTTCTTCAAAGTTATGAATCTTGTCTATCGGTACATTATGCAACCAGCCTTGTGCCCCGCAAGCAATTATTGCTACCTGATGCTCAACCGACATAGGGTTGTATTGAGGTTGTTTAAGAATTTCCACATTTCGTTTTCCTTTCTCCAATACCATTTTGGTAGAAGCATCAAGGTCAGAACCGAATTTGGCAAATGCTTCCAGCTCTCGGTATTGTGCTTGGTCAAGTTTCAATGTTCCAGAAATCTTCTTCATAGACTTTATCTGAGCTTTCCCTCCCACACGAGATACCGAAATACCAACGTTGATAGCAGGACGAATACCGGAATTGAAAAGGTTTGTTTCAAGAAATATCTGACCATCTGTAATTGAAATAACATTTGTCGGAATATACGCCGACACATCACCTTCCTGAGTCTCTATTATAGGTAACGCCGTCAAAGAGCCACCACCTTTAACCAAATCTTTAATAGATTCGGGCAGGTCGTTCATATTCTTGGCAACCTCATCTTCCTTTATTATCTTGGCAGCACGCTCTAACAAACGGCTATGCAGATAAAACACATCTCCCGGATAAGCTTCACGTCCCGGCGGTCTGCGTAACAAAAGCGACACTTCACGATAGGCTACTGCCTGTTTGCTTAAATCATCATAAATAACAAGAGCCGAGCGTCCCGTGTCACGGAAAAATTCTCCTATGGCAGCACCTGCAAACGGAGCATAAAACTGCATAGCCGCAGAGTCGGAAGCCGTAGCCGCTAAGACAACAGTATAATCCATAGCTCCTTTTTGTTGTAATATTCTTACAATATTAGCCACCGTAGAGCCTTTTTGACCACAAGCCACATAAATACAATAAACAGGCTCTCCTTTATCATAAAACTCCTTTTGATTGATAATGGTATCAATGGCAATAGCCGTCTTTCCTGTCTGACGATCGCCGATAATCAACTCTCTTTGCCCTCTTCCAATAGGTATCATAGAGTCAATAGCCTTAATACCTGTCTGCAAAGGCTCTTCAACAGGCTGACGGAAGATAACTCCCGGTGCTTTACGCTCCAAAGGCATACTATAAGTTTTGCCTTCTACCACACCCTTGCCGTCAATCGGTTCGCCGACAGTGTTTATCACCCTGCCGATAAGACCTTCGCCGACCTTTATAGACACAATTCTCTTCGTCCTCTTTACTGTGCCGCCTTCGTTTATGCTGTTGCTGTCACCGAGAATAACGATACCGACATTGTCTTCCTCAAGGTTTTGAACTATACCTTCTATATTATTTTCAAACTCTACCAATTCGCCCGACTGAGCATTGGTTAGTCCATACACTCTCGCTATTGAGTCGCCGACAGTAAGCACCGTACCAACCTCTTCCAAAGATGCTTCAAGGTTAGCGTTAGATAGCTGCTTTTGAAGAATAGCAGTAACTTCCGATGGTTTTATTTCTGACATTTTATTTGCATTTTTAGTTCTGAAACAAGGTGCAAATGTACAAATATTTTTTGGCAATAAGGCAATAATGTCAAATATTTTTTCATTGACTTGTTACAATGCACGAGATTTACGGCATTTTACTTTGCCCAAATGCCACTTCGTTTTAATGGAATGCCACCTTAATTTTCTAAAGTGGCGTTTCGTGACGCTAAATTGGCGTTTCAGCGTCACGAAACGCCGCTTTAGGAAAACACTGAGTACATTGGCAATAGGAAATGAAAAAAAATATTACTTTTGCCGCACGTTACAGACAAGAAAGCAAAAATATGATAGAGGTAAAAAACGTTTCAAAATATTTTGACGGCAAGAAGGTGCTTCACAATATAAATGCAACTTTTCAGGAAGGTCAATGCAATCTGATAATTGGTCAAAGTGGTAGCGGTAAGACCGTCTTGATGAAGTGTTTGGTTAATCTTTACTCGCCGGAAGAAGGCAAGATTTTCTTTGACCAAAGAGATTTTTTAGCAATGTCAAAGCAGCAGCAGATAGATGTTCGTAAGGATATAGGTATGCTGTTTCAGGGCGGAGCGTTGTTTGACTCTATGACGGTGGAAGAGAACGTTATGTTTCCCATTCGTATGTTTCAGCCGACCAACACCAATGATATGCTTGACAGAGTGAATTTCTGCCTCAACAGAGTCAATTTAAAAGGTATCAATGCTATGTATCCTGCTCAGCTAAGCGGAGGAATGCAGAAACGAGTAGCCATTGCCCGTGCCATAGCCGCAAGTCCGAAATATCTTTTTTGCGATGAACCTAATTCTGGCTTAGACCCGCAGACCTCTATCCTCATTGACCGCCTTATAGCCGAAATTACACACGAATATAACATCACAACAATTATCAACACTCACGATATGAACTCGGTAGTTGAGATAGGAGAATCTATAATCTTTATCAACAAGGGGCAGATATGGTGGAAAGGCAACAGCAAAAACGTCCTCACCAGCGACAACGTTGAGTTAAACGACTTTATTTTCTGTACTGCACTGACCCAAAAGCTAAAGCAATAATGGAAGCTATGATTTTCGCTGCCGGATTGGGCACTCGTCTTCGTCCTCTGACCGATAGCCGTCCTAAAGCCTTAGTAGAAATTGGGAATACTACACTTCTTGACTTCAATATCAACAAACTGATTGCCTTTGGTGTAACTCACATCGTTATAAACGTACATCACTTCGCCCAAAAGGTTATTCAACACATTAAAGAGAAAAATTATGAGGCTGAAATCCTTATTTCCGATGAGTCATCGTTGCTTTTGGACACGGGAGGTGGTTTGTTGAAGGCTCAAAACCTGTTTTCCAAGCGCCATAACATACTTTTGCACAATGTAGATATTGTTTCCGATGTTGATTTTCGCCTTTTGGAGCAGGCACATCTTTGTAACGCCACCGCCGTAGCTACTTTAGCCGCCAGCAAACGCCAAACCTCTCGCCAGCTTCTTTTTGACAACGACTTGCAACTGAGCGGTTGGCAAAACAAAACGACTAATGAACAGATTATAACCAACGACCATCAGCCCCTAATAGCCTTTGGTTTCAGCGGTATAGCTGTTGT
>JAISLH010000008.1 GCA_031260565.1 Bacteroidales bacterium | reverse complement strand
AGCGTCACGAAACGCCGCTTTAGGAAAATGAAGCAGAGTTTGGTTTTGACGAAAGGGCACAAAAAGAGGGATAAAATGCTATATTATTCCTAGAAATTTACATGTTACGTTATTGAAATATCACAATGTAAAATTTATACAAAAACATCACGTTTTTAATACACAAAAAAGATGTTTTTTAATAAAATATTGTTGCATTAAATCTGTAATTTGCGATGATGTTTTTTGATATTGATTTATCATAATCTCATTTTGTTTCTTTTTTCATTTGATTTGGAACGCTAAAAGCACAAAGAATAAAATCAAATAAGGCACTTTTGTTACGGTTGTGAAAAAAAATATTACCTTTGCAGCACAAAATAGCATAAAAATATGAGTCAAAAAGGACTGAATACCTCTTACGTAATACCACCTGTTGATAAAGACCTCATCAAAAAGGAGCTTGCCGACGGGATATTTTTTAAGCCAACAAAAAAAGGGAACAGAGAAATTTATGTAACTACGGCTCACCATTCTCCAAACATAATGAGGGAGTTAGGAAGGCTTAGAGAAATAAGTTTTGGTGCAGAAGGTGGCGGCAGTGGGACGGAATGTGATATTGATAAATATGATTTGCTTCCCGAACCTCATTGTTATAAACAACTTTTTATTTACGATCCGCAAGATGAAGAGATAATCGGCGGTTATAGATTTCTGGTTGGTAAAGATATTCTAAGAGGTGAAAATGGCGAACTGCAGAGTGCTACTGCTGATTTATTTGATTTCACAGATGAGTTCCGTAATCGTTATCTTGATAGCACAATGGAGCTTGGTCGTTCTTTTGTTCGTCCTGATTATCAGCCAACACACAGCATTAGAAAGGGTATGTACTCTTTGGATAACCTGTGGGACGGTTTGGGAGCTTGGTATTCGGAGCATAAGGAGGTGAAATATTTCTTTGGAAAGATAACAATGTATCCGTCTTTGAACACCAAGGCAAAGGATTATATCCTTTATTTTTACAAAAAACACTTCCCTGACAACGAAGGCTTGGTCTTTCCTAAGGAAGAGGTGCTAATAGAGAGTGATTATAATGAGCTTGTGCGGCTTTTCAATGGGAAAAACTATAAAGAGGATTACCAAATTCTTGTACAGAATGTTCGGGCTCTTGGAGAGAATATTCCGCCATTGGTTAATGCTTATATGGGTCTTTCTTCTACTATGAAGTCTTTTGGCACGTCAATCAACAAGCATTTTAGTGATGTGGAGGAGACGGGAATCCTTGTAACCATTGCCGATATTTATGATGACAAACGGGAGAGGTATCTTTAAGAAAAATGAAAATTAAAACAGCCGAATTTGTTGTAAGTAATACCGATATAAAGAAGTGTCCCAAAGCCGACAAGCCTGAATTTGCCTTTATTGGGCGGTCAAATGTAGGCAAATCTTCTTTAATCAATATGCTGGTGGGGAAGAAAGGTCTCGCAAAAACGAGTTCTCAGCCGGGAAAGACGCAGCTAATAAACCATTTTATTGTCAATCAGCAGTGGTATTTGGTTGATTTGCCCGGTTATGGCTACGCTAAGGCTTCATTAAAAGCTCGCAGTCAATGGTCTAAAATGTTGCAGGAGTATATCCTTAAAAGGGAAAGTTTGATGACGACCTTTGTTTTGGTTGATGCCAGACTTGATGTGCAGAAATCGGATATTGAATTTGTCAATTTTCTCGGCAAAAGCAATAAACCTCTTGCTATAATCTTCACAAAAGTTGATAAACAAAGTCAAAATCAGACTAACAAAAATGTAGAAAGCTTTAAGAAAGTGTTGTTGGAATACTGGGCTGAACTGCCTAATATATTTATCTCTTCTTCGCAAACTAAGCTTGGAAAGGACGAGATTTTAGATGAAGTAGAAAAAATTATTGCTTCTTTTGACGATTAAATTGTTTAATTATAATATTTTTTTTGTACCTTTGCCCGCTGAAAACTTAACACAATGGCAAAATAAAATGATAAGGAAAGTAGTTGCAAGTGTCGTATTTTTCGTTTGTTGCATCGTTACTCTGAATACAAATGCACAGACGGTGGAAGAGAGTTGCAGTATCATAGAATCGGATATTGTAGATAACCAATACCATTCTTTTACGCTGTCTGGTGATGGCTATCTTTCGTATGTTTGGACTGATAAAAAGGGATCTGAGACCACTATTAGCATTGACCTCACTCAAATAACCATTTCAAAAGACGTATCAAATACAGATTATAAGGTATGGATAAATTGCATAGATGGCAGTAACTGTGTTATTGAACGAGGAATAGTAGGGGATGACGAGCAGTTTTATGGAGAGTATTCCAAAACATACCTTTCTGCTAAAGATGCGGAAGGAATGGACGCTATTTACTTGCAATTAGAGTATTTATTAAAACTATCTAACGGAATAAGGTAATCAAAAATTAAGAAATGATATGAAACAGAAATCATCACACTTTTTATTATTTGCAACAATAATAATTATATTTGGAGCTTGTACTCCTCAAAAACAGCTTATTTATTTTCAGAACGACACACCAAAGGATAGCACTTACACTTATGTCTATCCAAAGGATAAGTCGGAATTTTCTCAACCATATACACTCACTGAAAACGATGAGTTGTATATTAACATTATTGCCCCTGACCCAGACAATCAGGAAATGTTTGGAAAGATAACGGTAGGGAGTGGTTCTAATGCAACCGAAATGTCCATTTATATGAATAGCTATACTATAGACGCTAAGGGTAATATAACTATACCTGCTCTTGAGCCTATATATGTGAAAGGATTGACACTGGAAGAAGCCAGAATAGCAATAGAAAATGCTGCAAAGGAGATTGCTTTTGATGCTGTTGTTGTTTGTAAATTAGTTAATTTTAGGGTAGATATATTAGGAGAAATAAATAGACCGGGTAAATATAGTTATTACCAAGATAAAGTAAGCATTTGGGACGCTATCTCTAACGCAGGGGACTTGACTTATTTTGCAAATCGCGCATCCATTAAAATAATAAGAAAAGAGAAAAGCAAAGATGTTATTTACACTCTTGATTTAAGAAGTGCTGATATATTGCAAGACCCTAATTATTTCTTGAAATCGGGAGATGTCATATACGTAGAGCCGAACAAATCTACCAAAGCATTTTCTAACTTTAATATACCTATGGGCACAATAGCAAGTTCGTTGTCTGTTATATCGGCTGCTATATCTTTAGTTCTCTTAGTCGTAACCTTAAAAAAATAAATAAAGCATGGACAATAATAACATAAAGAATAATGAACAGGAAGTCAATTCGGGAATAAATGTTGCCGAATTACTTTTTAATATGTTGAAGCAATGGAGATTGTTTGTGATATGTATTTTGGTTGCTTTGATTGCAGCGTTTGTTATAACCAAGTATTCAACTCCACAATATGAAACACAAGCAACGCTATTGATAAAGGCTGGTGAAGATAAAATGTCTGCTATGTCGGATATGTTGATGAGCCAGAAGATGCTATCCAACCAATCTTTTCAAAATGAAATAGGGGCTATTCAGTCTTTCACTATGGTTAAGAGTACTATTAAGAAACTCCAATTATACACCACTTACTACCAGTCTATAGGACTAAAAACTCTTGACATATACAAAAAGTCCCCTTTTGAAGTGGAAGTAGATAGAACCCAACCTCAAGCTACAGGTGTGTATATTGACGTTAAAATCAGAGATAATAATACTTGCGTCATATCTTATCCTGCAAAGGCTAATGTTGCTGTTTATGCTTATGACACTTTAAGTGATTGCGTTTTAGATGAGACAATAAGTATTGATGGAGTATCGTCTAAACTACTCAAATATGACCAATGGTATGTTGCTGACGGAATGAAATTCAAAGTAAGGCTTAAGGAAAATTACTATCCTGCCCTGTCAAAACTTAATTATAGTTTCACTATTAATGATTTAGATGCCGAAACAAAGGCATTTATTGGAACTCAAATAGAATTGTTGCAAAAGGAAGCTACAATCATCAAAATAAAATTCAAACACCAGAACCCTGATAAGGCAATGGACTTTATCAATGCCTTATGCAATATGTACATTGCCGAAACTTATGAGGAGAAAAATAGAGTTAATAAAACTACTGTTGCATTTGTCAATGATGAATTGTTGGTGATAGGCGATTCCTTAAGGGATTCTGAGAGCAAAAGGCAAGGATTCCAAGAGGCAAAAGGTGGCATAGACTTTGAAGGGGCAGCAGGTGTTATTTATAGTAAATTGTATAGTATAGATGACCAAAAAGTACAAATATCTATTGCTCAAAAGTACTATGACAACCTCCTTAATTACATTAACCATTCAGCATTAGATTCAATAGTTGTGCCTGCAACAATTGGCATAGACGAACCCATGTTGAACGCCCTTGTTGCTTCCTTGGTTCAAAGTAATAATAGAAGGCAACAACTGCTACTTAACACATCTAGAAAAAGCCCGGTGGTAAAAAAATTAGAAGCGGAAATCAGCAGTACTATTGACCAGATAAAGGAAAATGTTAAGAATGTTAGACAGGTATCTCAAATAACTTTGAATAATCTGAATAAACAAGAAAATACTTATAAGTTAGAATCTAACAAGTTGCCAGCTTCACAAAGACAACTGATAAGCATAGAGCGTCAATTCAAATTTACTGATGCTATCTATACTTATTTGTACCAGAAAAGAACAGATGCACAAATTGCGGAGAAGTCTGCTATGCCAGACCACAAAATTATAGATAAGGCAAGAGAAGCAACGAAGGTTTATCCTAATACAGCATTGAATTTTCTTGTTGCATTGCTTGCTGCTGTGTTGCTACCGGGCATCTACATTTTTATAAGGATGAGTTTGAAGACGACTATTGATAGCAAAGAAGACTTTAACAAAATTGTACCAAATCCTACCATTCTCGGATATATCCCTCTTTTGCCTGATGATGCAAACAAAATGGTTGTCTTTGATAAGCCTAAATCACAAATTGCCGAAGCCTTTCGTTCTATAAGAACAAACATTAAATATTTAGCAAAAGAAACCGAAGGAGAAGGACAAATTATACTCGTAACGTCATCAGTGCCAAGTGAAGGTAAGTCGTTTATTGCCTTAAATCTTGCCTCTGTTTTCTCTTACTCAGGGAAGAAGACATTGATTATGGGATATGATTTACGTAAGCCTAACTTACATAACATATTTTCAAGTATTACCCGTAACACAGGTATCACTACATTCTTGATAGGCAAAGACAATATTGATGATATTGTTCAGCATACGGAGTTTGATAACCTTGATGTTGTAACATCGGGTCCTATTCCTCCAAACCCTTCCGAGCTAATAGATTCGGAGCGTAATGCTACCTTGCTAAGTGAATTGAAAAAGAGATACGACTATATCATTCTTGACACTCCTCCAAGCTCATTGATTGCCGATTCTTCAGCGTTAATGAAATGGGCTGACATAAATATTTATGTACTGAGAACAAACTACACCAACAAGCGAATATTGAACATAACGCTTAGCGAAATTGCACAGCAGAACCATAATGTTACCTTTGTATTTAATGGAGTTGAGTCTATGATGCAGAGATATGGCTATGGTAATGGATATAGCGGTTATGGTTACGGATATGGCTATGGTTACGGGTATGGTTATTTTGAAGATGATATTGATAAAATTAGCACCGGCAACAAATTTAACAAACGCAAATAACATTGATTTTGTGTAGATAAAAATTGTATTTACGAAGTGGCGTTTTACAAAAATAAAACGCCACTTTAGGCAGATGAAACGGCGTTTTAGGAAAACAAAACGCCGTTTCGTTGGTACAATCAAAAAGAGTATAAAAATCAAGTAAATAAAGAACGATAATATATTTTGAATACTACATCATGGAATTGTTTATAATTCTCATTTTAATTCTCATCAATGGGCTGTTTTCTATGTCAGAAATATCGGTTGTTGCTTCCCGTAAAGCAAAACTTGATTTGCAGAAAAAACATGGGGATAGGAAGGCAAAGAAAATACTTTTCACCAAAGAGAAACCGGAAGGCTTTTTATCAACAGTGCAGATTGCTATCACGGCAATAGGGTTGATTATCGGTATGTATTCGGGTAATAGCCTTATTGAACCTATTGCAAAATTATTAAGTGCTATTGGTTTAGAGGCTTCTTCTACCGCTTTGGCTAAGGTCATCATTATTGTGTGCATAACCTTGGTTACTCTAATTCTTGGGGAGTTGCTACCTAAAAAAATAGGAATGAATGCCCCTGAAAAGATTGCAAGAGTTATTATAGAACCAATGAACTTTCTTTCAAAATTGGCTTATCCTTTTGTATGGCTTCTATCTGCCACAACAAACTTGCTGATGAAGGTGCTTGACATACAAACCAACAAAAGCGTCTCTGCCACTGAAGAAGAGATAAAGGCAATAATCAATGATAGTGCCGAAGGTGGCGAAATACAAGAGGTGGAGCAGGATATTGTAGAGCGTGTTTTCAGCCTTGGCGATAGAGACATTGCTTCCTTGATGACTCATCGCAATGACTTTGACTGGCTTGATGCAAGTGATAACGTAGCAGGTGCAAAGGAGAAATTAAACCAAAACATCCATTATATATACCCCGTAGCTGATAAGACATTAGACAATATAGTGGGAATGATCTATTTGAAAGACTTTTTTCAACATACCGACAAGTCGCAAACAATAAGAGATATAATGCGAGAGCCGCAATTCCTTTATGAAAATGTGAGTGCTTATGATGCTTTGGAAACTTTTAAGATAAACAAAATCCATTATGCGTTGGTGATAGATGAGTTTGGTATGGTGCAAGGTATGGTTACGATGAATGATATTCTGGAGTCTTTGGTTGGTAATGTATCAGAGCTTGACATAAACAACAATGAAGCGGAGTTTAAGCAACGGGAAGATGGGACTTACTTGGTTGATGGGCAGTATCCTTTCTTTGACTTTCTAACTCATTTTGATATGGAAGACAAATATCAAACCTATAATTATAATACTTTAAGTGGCTTGATATTGGAAGAAACAGGCAGGATACCAAAGATAGGAGATGTGATAAAATGGGAGAATTTTGTCTTTGAAATAGTAGATATGGACTTGGCAAGGATAGATAAAGTGTTAGTAAGGGTAGAACAAAATAGATTGAAAGACAATTAAGTAAAAATAAAAATAAAGGGAAGAGTGAAAAAAAACCGAAAATTTTATTGTTATTTAGAAATAAGATTGTAAATTTGCAGCCTCAAACAAAGAGAAATTTAATTTAGTAAGTAATAAAAAATAATTAACAACACAATTAAAAAAAACGCTATGAAAAAAGTATGTGCTTATTTGTCAATCGTAATGGTATTGACGTTAGGTTTATCAACCACTTCCTTTGCCCAGAACAACAAAGCAAAGGCTACAGAGAGTGAAACTACAGTTTCAGCAACGGAAACAGCATCTGCTGAAGCAGAACAAGCTGCTCCTGTTCAAGCAGAAACACAATCGTTTCACCAAGCATTAAAAACAAAATTCATTGAAGGTGGTGTGCCTTGGATGACGCCTATCCTTATCTGTATGATTTTGGGATTTGCATTGGTTATTGAAAGAGTTCTTTATTTGAACCTTGCAACAACAAACGTTGAAAAACTATTGAAAAAAATAGAAGATAACGTTGTTGCCGGTAATTATGAAGCTGCTAAAGATGTTTGCCGTACTACAAGAGGACCTGTTGCTTCTATTTTCTTCCAAGGTTTGGATAGAATAGATAGTGGCTTAGAGGATGTAGAGAAATCTATCACTTCTTATGGTGGTGTTCAAATGGCAAGATTAGAAAGCAACATGAGCTGGATAGGTCTTTTCATTGGACTTGCTCCATCATTAGGATTCTTAGGAACAGTTGTTGGTATGGTTCAAGCTTTTGATGACATTGAAAAAGCAGGTGATATTTCTCCAACTGTCGTTGCAGGTGGTATGAAAGTTGCCCTTTTGACAACGGTCTTCGGTTTGATTACAGCCCTTATTCTTCAAGTTTGTTACAATTATCTTCTTTCTAAGATTGAAAGTTTGGTAACAACAATGGAGGATTCTTCCATAACTTTTATGGATATTTTGGTAAAGAACAGAAAGTAATTTATCCTCTTATAAATTGAACTGAAAGGTTTTATTTGAGAGAATACTTAAATATAAAAACACAAGGAGGAAAAATGAAAAATACATATAGAAAAATATATTGGACTACCATTATTGTTTGGGCAGTTATTGCTTCAATTTGTTCTTTAGGCTATGCCTTAACATTTGATGCAGCAGCAGCCATAGAACAACAGGGGACAGCCAATATGTTTTGGAATCTTGCATATTGGTCCATGGTGGCTTTGTTGATCATTGTGATAGTTTCCGCTTTGGGGTTTGCAATAGGTCAGATAGTAAAAGGACTTATTGAAGCACCGAAAAAGCAAATGGGCATTATAGTTGCGGCTGTTTTATTGATAGTTATTTTTGTTGTTGCCTACGCTTTGTCATCTGGAACGGATATACCTCAGTTGCTGTTTGAAAAGACAGGTTCTGATTATGCAAATTCAAAACTTATAGGAGCAAGCCTTTATATGACTTATGCTTTGTTAGCAGGGATTGTTATTACTGTTTTGTATGCAGAAATATCATCAAAATTAAAATAAAGTTATGGCACGAAAGAAAAGAGGCGTACCTGCATTAAATAGTTCGTCAATGGCTGACATTTCGTTCTTGTTATTGACCTTCTTCTTATTGACCTCATCAATCAATACGGATAAGGGTATCCCAAGACGTTTGCCGCCAATGACTGAGCATAAAGCAGAAGATAAGATAAAAATCCACGAGAGAAATATCTTTACCATTTTGGTAGATAGGACAGACCGTTTGTTCTTTGACGGAGCAGTAGGAGACATTGCCTTGTTAAAAGACAGGGCAAAGGAGTTTTTGTCTAACCCGCAAAACCTTCCTAACCTTCCCGAAAAGAAGAGAGTTACTATCCCGCTAATTGGGGACATAGACATCTCGCAAGGAGTTATTTCTTTGCAAAACGACCGTGGTACTTCTTATGATATTTATGTAAAGGTACAAAACGAATTAGAAGCCGCAATAAAGGAATTAAGAGATGATTTGGCTAAAAATAAATTCTCTCGCTCTTATGTTGATTGTTCTCCAGAGCAACAGCAAGCGATTGACAAGGCTGTTCCATCAACAATTTCTGAGGCAGACCCTGTAAAAGTAAATTTAGGAGGAGACAAGTAATGGCAAAGTTCGCAAGAAAAGGTTCGGGTGAAGTTCCCGCAATGAATACGTCTTCAATGTCGGATATTATTTTTATGTTCCTGTTTTTCTTTATGGTTATTTCCAATATGCGTGAGGCTACCGTTATGGTTCAACAGAAGCTACCTCAAGCATCGGAAATACAAAAATTGGCTCAAAAGTCCCTTGTAAGTTATATTTACATTGGATCACCTACTCAAGACAACCAAAAGAGATACGGAACATCTACTCGTATTCAGCTAAACGACCAAATAGCAGACCTTGCCGATATAGCAGCGTTTGTTGAAGCCGAAAGAGCAGCGAGAGATGAAGCCGACAGAGCATTACTAACAACTTCACTTAAATGTGACAAAGAAGTAAAGATGGGTGATGTTACCGACATAAAGCAAGAGTTGCGTAAGTCGGGTGCATTGCGTATCATGTATGCGGCAAGTAAGAGAGCAAGTAATTCATACTAAGCCCATAATTATATTTATTTGGTTAATAATAAAATGGATTTAATTCCATAACTGCCTAAGGTAAAACTTGGGCAGTTTTTTTGTTGATATGGAGTTTAGATGTAAGGAATTTGAGTTGAATCATAGCCATAGCACGATGAAAGTTGGCACAGACGCTATACTATTAAGTGCTTTGCTGCCAGACATTGAGCCACAAAATATTCTTGAAATAGGCACAGGCTGCGGTATTGTGGCGTTGTGTATGGCTCAGCGTTATCAACAAGCGGTTATTACGGCGATAGACATTGACAGAGAGAGCATTGATGAAGCCGCCGCCAGCTTTGCCAATTCCAAATTCAGACAACGCTTGACCGCCATTCAAACTTCATTACAGAATTTTGCTAAAACGCCACTTCAAAACTTTGACTTGATAGTTTCTAACCCTCCTTTCTTTGAAAATAGCCTCCTCTCAGATAAGATAAACCGCAATATATCAAGGCATAACATCAACTTAACACTTGAAGATTTGGCTTTATGCTCCTCTACTTTGCTTTCATCAAACGGAACATTAGCCTTGATTTTACCGAACAAGGAAACCACAAAATTTTTACTCATTTCCGCTCAGCACAACCTTTTTTGCACTACGCAATATCTTATTGCTGACAAACAGAGCAAGCCTTGCAAACGAATAGTCAGCCTCTTCAAAACCACAAAACCCACGTCCCACATCGCACAAACTCATATCATTCTTCGCAAAGAGGACAACACTATGACCAAAGCCTATAAGGATTTGACCTCTGCTTATTTGCTCTAAATCCTACGGCAATCCATCTCATCATTTTTTAATTTCATTTCTCCGCAATAAAACAAGGATTTCTTGAAACGCCGCTTCAGCGTCACGAAACGCCACTTCGTGACGCTAAAGCGGCGTTTCGTGAAATTTAAACAACGCCTTGTTAAATTAAAGTAAGGGCTTATCTTACATAAGTCAAAGAATAATGCTGTGAAGTGAAAAAAAATATCTACTTTTGCAACCGATAACAAAACTAAAAGTTTATGTAAATAAAAGAAGATAAATATATATTAAATTTAAGCGTTAATTCTTAGATTATTATTGGAACTCACAATTCATAAAACGATAATTTGTAGTCTATAAGGAGTATATCGCTCACGTTGCTGTGGGCTTTCTTATTCAGACTACAAAGGTATGTGAGACCTCAATAATAATGATAGGATTGCTCACTTTGTTATGGATAGGCAGAAGATACATATAGGAAAATTGATTGAACAAAAATTTAAGGCAAGTGGTATGTCCAAGAAGGACTTTGCTGATAAAATTCCTTGTACCTATTCAAACGTTTATAACATCTTTGACTCCGAAGATATTTATCTAAAACGCCTGATAAGGATTTCAGAAATACTCCAATTTGACTTCATAAAATACCTCGCCGAACTAAATGAGCTGGAGAACCAAGGGCAATATGTTGTTAATACTACCAACACAAACATAGATACAACAATGTTTTGAGACCATTTGTCAGAAATTCTGATAATTTTGTCAAAATTTCTGATATTTTTAACTTGGGAGATATTTGGTTTTGGTTGTACTTTTGCAGGACAAATTATAATAAATTATAAATATGCCAAAGATTAAATTATTCAAAAAGGAAAGAACAAAGGTTTTGCTTTTTGCAGCGGTATGCTGTTTTGCTTTTGGAATGGGTTTTAGTAATGTTGCGAATGCACAATTGGATACTTGTCATTTACCCAACCATTCTCAATTAAATAATGACGAATGTTATTGTCCAAATTGTAATGTTAAACTAAATAGTGTTCAAGAACATTATACTGAAACTGAAAATTGTTTTAGCTGTAGCGGATATGGTTATTATAATTGCAAGACCGAAGTAAATTGTCATTCTTGCGGTGGTAATGGTTGTGCTGGAGGGAGATCGTCAGGTGGTTATTGCACTAACGGAACATGTCAGACGTGTAAAGGTTCTGGACGCGAGTACAAAATGGAACGTTCGTGTAAATGTAATCAGTGTAACGGAACTGGAGAAAGAAAAGTTAATCGTTCAGAATGGGTTATGAAATGTCCAAGATGTCATAACACATATAGTGGGTGTTAATTAGCTAAAAAGGAGGTATGAAATTAAAAAAAGAAATGGTTTTTTAAGCTGGAGTATAGGCGAGAGGGCAAATTTGGCTTTAAATCCAGATTTGAAAGTTTTACCTACTCCAAACAACAATGCATCTGCAAGTTTAGGACTAAAACTAAGTTTAAACTTCTAATTAAAAGGAGCAGAGATAAGTAAAAATAAGTAATATTTAACATTAAATGTGGAATGAAACAGTATATTATTAAATTTAAATTGTATTTGATTGTAATCCTAATGTCGGCAGCATTCTGTACTACCAGTTGCAGCAGTGAAGATAGTTGTGGATGCTATGATGATACGCCTTGGTCTGACCAGCATGGAACTTGCTATAGTAGCAATTATTATTGTCATCAAGGAGGTTACAATTGTATCAAATGCTGGCACGATTAGTCGTCAGTATTAAATTGAAAGAAAAAGCCCGATGATTAAGTTTGTCGGGCTTTTGTTTTGAGTCAGTTAAAAATATTTTTGTATCTTTGCAATTCGTAATAAAGAAATAAAGTAAGCAATATGCAGAACAATATTATCGTTAGCGGTATGCGACCTACGGGCAATCTTCATTTGGGTAACTATTTTGGAGCATTAAAGAACTTCATTGCCTTGCAGGAAAAGGAGAACTGCTATTTTTTCATAGCCGACTACCATTCCCTGACCACTCACCCCAACCCAAAGGACTTGAAGCAAAAGGTTAAAACTATCCTTGCTCAATATCTTGCCTGCGGACTTGACCCCAACAAAGCAACAATCTATCTCCAAAGCCAGTTACCTCAAACGGCAGAGCTGTATATGTATCTTAATATGAATGCCTATCTGGGAGAATTGGAGAGAGTAGTGTCTTTTAAGGAAAAAGTTCGCCAGCATCCTAACAATGTTAATGCAGGTCTTTTGACCTATCCTACTTTAATGGCTGCCGATATTATCATTCATAAGGCAACTCACGTTCCTGTCGGCAAAGATCAGGAGCAACATTTGGAAATGACTCGCACCTTTGCTAAACGTTTCAATAATATGTATGGAGTGGAGTATTTCCCTGAACCGGTTGCTTACAATTTTGGAGAAAATCTTGTGAAGATACCAAGCCTTGACGGAGAAGGTAAGATGGGTAAGAGCAAGGGAGAGAACAATGCTATATTCTTTGTTGATGAGCCAGAAGTGTTGAGAAAAAAGATTATGAGAGCAAAGACAGACAGTGGCGTTATGGAGAATAATAGCCCTAAAAGCCCTGAAATAGAAAATATATTCACTCTTCTTAGCCTTGTAAGTAACAAAGAGACTATAAGTGACTTTGAAGCTATGTATGCCGATTGTAGTATTCGTTATGGTGATTTGAAGAAGCAACTTGCCGAAGATATGGAACGTTTCATTGCTCCCATACGAGAGAGAATAAAGGAGATAGAAAGCAATGAAAAATATCTTATAGATGTTCTTAATATGGGTGCAGAGAAGGCAATAGCTTCCGCAAATGCTACAATTAAAGAAGTAAGAGAAATTATTGGATTTTGGTTGTAATATTTTATTTTGAGGACTGATATGAATTATAAGAGCAAACTTCACAAGATAAAGGCATTCGTTTTGGATTATGATGGGGTTTTGAGTGACGGAACGATATGGGTTGCTAACGAAAACCACTTGCTTAGAAGCGGAAATGTGAAAGACGGCTATGCAATGCAGTATGCTCTTAAAAAGGGGTATTATATTGCTATCGTATCAGGGGGAAAGGGAGACAGCATTGAAGCAAGAATGAAAATGTTGGGTATAAATGATGTTTTTCTTGGTTCTCACCGCAAAAAAGAAATCTTCCTTAATTATCTTGCAATAAAGGGTCTTAAAGCCGAAGAAGTGTTGTATATGGGTGATGACATACCTGATTATGACGTTATGCTGGAGGCAGGGGTTGCAACCTGTCCCTGTGATGCGGCAGAGGAGATAAAGCAAGTGGCAGATTACATTTCAGAAAAAAAAGGCGGCAGTGGTTGCGTGCGTGATGTGATAGAGCAGGTTCTTCGCCTGCAAGGACAATGGTTTCACGAAGACGGAAAGGCATGGTGAAACGTTTTATGATAATGATTGTAGTGCTGGCTTATGCTACGCAGGTTTTTGCTCCGAACAACAAAGTGAAGAGAGAGATGTATGCAACCTATTATCATAACCGATTTGAGCAGCGAAAAACCACAACGGGCGAAATATTTTCTCAACGTAAATATACAGCAGCTCACAGGACTTATCCTATGAATGCTTTGGTAAAAATTACAAATAAAAACAACGGTCGTTCAGTTATCGTAAAGGTAAATGACCGTTGCCCAAACCCGAATGTTATTGATATGTCTCTGATTTCTGCTAAAAGAATATTGCTGCACAATACAGGGGTATCACGAGTTGTTGTTGAAAAGTTAGACGACAGCTGCCAACGGTTATGGGAAAAGCAGGATGAGATATTTCGGTTGTTTGACCGTGCAGAATTTGACGACACTTACCTAACGCTGCATTACGATAGTACTATGCGAAAATTTGATGAAACTTTTTCATTTCTGTATTATGTTAAGGTGTTAAATGTGCAAGATGAGGAGCGGGCAAAAAGGATAATTAGTCAGTTTTCGGGAAGTTTGATACCAAAAAGCACAATAAAAAAAGAGAAAGAGCAGGATTTTATTTACATAGGAGGTTTTTTGAGAAGAGAGGACGCAATAGATATTGTAAAAAACTTAAAATCAAGTTATTTATTGTCTGCAGAAGTAGTGAAAAAGTAAAGTGTGAATGGTTAAAAGTAAAAAAAAAATGTGTGTTTTGTAAAAAAAAAACAGCAAAAATTTCATTGTTTAATATTTTTTATTACTTTTGCACGTCTGCTTTTTGCTAAAATGTTTTGGTAAAATGGTAAGGAAATATAGTTGGAATTATAAGATATACTACTATTAAAGTTATGTATAAACGATTAATAAAGCGATTCGATAAGGTACTATTGTTGCTATCAGTTTTTGCTACAATGACGTTTTCTGTGGATAAGAGTTATGCACAGCAAGAGCCTCATTTTACCCAATACATGTTTAATCGTCTCTCTTATAATCCAGCCTATGCCGGAAGCAACGGGGCTATGTGTCTCACTGGCTTCTATCGCAATCAATGGATGGGGCTGACAAGGCAAAATCCAAGAACAGGAGAAAGTGAGTCTGCTGCTGTGCAGACTATGAATGCAACTTTTGATATGCCGGTAAAGTTTCTTCATGGAGGCATAGGTGCAACACTTATAACAGACCAATTAGGACCATGGGACAACACCTATATTAAAGCAGACTATGCTTATCGGCTTCAATTGCCAAAAGGAAGTCTTTCTTTTGGCTTGGAGGCACAATTATTTCTTGGTCAATTTGACATGAGGAACTTAGTAGGTGGAGACGATATAAATGACCAAGATGTCATAGGCTCGTCTTCTGACCCTTTACTTCAAGCATTGGATGAACGAAGTGATGCAATGTTTGATTTGGCATTTGGTGCTTACTATCTAATTCCCGGTAAATTCTACGCAGGCTTTTCTGCCTCTAAACTTTTAGAAACAAAGAGTGAAACACTTAATTGGAGAAACAATCGCTACTATTATTTTACTGCTGGGTACGAATGGGTTATTCCTACATATCCTTCATTAAAGGTTATGCCATCTGCTTTGTTTAAGCATGATTTTGCATCAAGTGATTCTTGGCAACTTTATGGGAGCGTACTGGTTGAATATGAAAACAAAGTATGGGGAGGAATTGGAGCGAGAGTAAATGATGCTGTTTCAATACTTGGTGGCTTTAATATAAGTAGTTTTAAGATAGGTATAGCGTACGACATTTCTACCTCTCGGTTATCTACTGTTAGTAAAGGTTCTATTGAACTGATGTTAAGGTATTGCTTCAAGGTAGAAAATCCTCCAAAACCTAATACAATATATGGAAATACACGTCATGGAGGGATACGTTAATCTACACAATATATGAAATTAAGAGAACTAAAAAAAAATACTACAATAAATGTAACTTTTTTTACGTTCTTGCGTAAAGACAAGGTTAAGAGTAGATAATAAAATAATTAATGGATATAAAAACTTTATTTGATATGAAAAAAGTGCTTTTGTTATTATCCGCAACAGTATTGATGTTCGGGTGTAGTTCTTCTGACAATGGAGAGTTAATTGGTGTTCAGGACAGACCCGCTACAAATGGCGGCATACCTTATGGTATGGTCTTTGTACCACAAGGCAATTTTATGATGGGTGCTTCCGATGCAGACTTTTTGGAGACGAATACTTTTCAATCGAAAAGTAGAACAATCCCTTCTTTCTTTATGGACGAGACAGAGATTACAAACAACAAGTATCGTCAGTTTGTTTATTGGGTTCGCGACTCAGTAGCACGTAGATTGCTGGGAGACATTAACGCCGGTAAGTACTTGATTGAAGTTGATCAGTATGGTGAAGAATTACCAAATCCAAAAATCAATTGGAAAGCTAAGTTGGACTGGGACACTAAAGACCAAGAAGAACGCGAAGCTCTGTCTGAAATGTATATCCCAGTTGAGGAAAGGTTTTATGGCAAAAAACAGATTGACGTTCTGAAGTTGAATTACGAGTATTACTATCAAAATTTGGATATGGCTGCTCAAAAGAACCATCATGCTGCTTCAGTACCTGATGCTTATAAAGGCTCGCCTATGGCAGGACGCCCTAACAATGATAGAAAAAAGATTATTAGGAAAGATGTAATCAATGTCTATCCTGATACTTTGTCATGGATGCATGATTTCGTAGGTTCTTACAATGAGCCTTTAACGAGACAATATTTTGCTGCCCCTGAGTATGATAATTATCCTGTTGTAGGAGTTACTTATAAGCAAGCAGAGGCTTTCAGTATTTGGAGAACTAACCAATTAAATAACCATCTTGAAGAAAAAGGTATTTCGGAAGTAGCAGAATTTCGCTTGCCAACAGAAGCAGAATGGGAGTATGCTGCAAGAGGAGGTTCTGTAAATTCTTCTTATCCTTGGGGTGGTCCTTATGTTAGTAATGGTAAAGGTTGCTTTATTGCCAACTACAAGCCACAAAGAGGAGCTTATGACGGAGACGGTGGAATTATCCCTATTATATGTGCTCATTATGCTCCAAATGATTTCGGGTTGTATGACATGGCTGGCAATGTTGCAGAGTGGTGTGCCGACGCCTTTATAGATAGTAGATATGAAGTTTCTGGTGATTTTGCTTCTTCCTACAGATATAGTTCTTCAGACACAGATGAATTGGCTTCCTCACGTAAAGTTGTCAGAGGAGGTTCATGGAAAGATATAAAATATTACATTCAGACATCAACACCTAATTGGGAATATGCTGATACGGCAAAGTGCTACATAGGCTTCCGTTGCGTTCAGTCTTTCTTGGGTAGAAAAATGGGAGATAATGCAAAGACATCCTCAAATGTTTATAGAAACTAATTAATATAGAGTAGAAAATAAAAAAATAAAAAAAAATAAAATGAATTTAGATAGCATTGTAAGAAGTAAAGCGTATAAAAATACCGCAGCAAAGTTATATGGTGTCGGAGCGTCAATAGTTATCATTGGAGCTTTGTTCAAAATTCAACACTGGCCAGGTGCAGATATTACTCTGATTATAGGTATGGGTATTGAATCTCTCATTTTCTTCATATCGGCTTTTGAGCCATTACACGTGGAGTTTGATTGGTCTTTGGTTTATCCAGAATTAGCTGGTATGAGTGCTGATGAAGAGGCTAAAAAGAAAAGAGCAGAGAAAGACAAAAAGAAAAGCGGTGATGCTGTTCAGGAGTTGGACAAGATGCTAAATGAAGCCAAAATAGGACCGGAACTGATAGACAGCTTAGGCAAAGGCTTGAGAAACTTGTCTGAAACGGCTGGTCAATTAGGTTTAGTTACCAATGCTGCTGTTGTGTCGGAACAGTTTGTACAGAATATGTCGCAAGCTTCTGATGCTGTATCTGAAGTTTCTGCGGCTTACAGCAGAACAGCTGAAAATCTTAATAAAGATTTGCTTGTATCAGGTGATTATCTCAACGCAGTACAGGACGCAACGAATGCGGTAGGTACATTGGCTACTATCTATAAAGATACGGCAAATGCTCTTTCTGCTGGTGATGTTACTTATTTAGACGAATTGAAGACGATGGCGTCAAGTCTTTCTTCTATCAACGCTTTGTATGAAATGCAAATCCAAAATTCCTCATCCCAACTGGAGGCGACTAAATTGGTTCAGGAAAGAATTGACAATTTGGTTTCCAACTTTGCAGATACGGCAGAGAATGTTTTGCGTTATAAGGAGCAAGTTAATGCTTTGTCAAAGAAAGTAGGTGCTTTGAACGACATATATGGTAATATGTTGGCTGCAATGCAGGTTAAGGCATAAGTGCACGAAAGCAAATAATTAGTTGATAATAAAAGAAAAGTAAATAGATATGGGTGCTACAAATTGTCCCGAAACGCCGCGGCAACGAATGATATCAATGATGTATTTGGTCTATACAGCAATGTTGGCACTGAATGTATCGGCAGAAATTTTGACAGCCTTCAAGACCGTTGGTGATAGTATGGAAATAACCAATAAACTCCTCTTGCAAAAATCCGAAACTTCTTACCAGTTATTTGAGAACGCTTACAAAGCAAATCAGGAAAAGGTTGCTGAAAATTGGAATAAGGCTTTGGAAGTAAAGAAGGCGACAAGGGAGATGTTGGATTATATTGACAATGTTAAATACGAACTTGTTGCTGTTACAGACGGATTAGAAGGTGGTACAGCTGCTGCTAAAAAGATATTGGATTCTATCGGCTTTGGTGGTGTGGTCAATAAAGATAATTTTGATAAACCCACACATTATTTCATAGCTAATGAAACAGGAACTGAGGGAAGGGCTATGGAATTGAAAAAGAAAATAGATGCGTATCAAACGAAAATGCTTAGCTATGTTGATAGCAGGTACCATGCACGAATAAAAGGAGTGCAGATTGACACTAAAACCGAACGACCTGATAGTGATGGTAAGTTACTAAATTGGCAGATGCTAAACTTCCACCACACTATTATTTTGGCGGACTTGGTTATTCTAAACAAACTAAAATCGGAAATACAGAACTCTGAATTAGATATAATCAATGTGCTTTATTCTGCAGTATCTGCTGACGACTTCAAGTTTGATAATGTTGCCGCAAGGGTAATTCCTAAATCTACATACGTTATTCAAGGAAGCAACTTTGAGGCAGATTTGTTTGTTGCGGCTTACGACTCCAAAACAAAATTGAGAGCTGACTTAGGAGGAGGGCAATCTTTGTATAGCAACGATAGCGGAATAGTTCAGTTAAAGTTAGGTTCAGGAGCATTGGGACCACACAAATACGCAGGAAAAGTATATGTAAAGAAAGAATTTACTGAAGAGGAATATCCTTTCTCAGGTGAATATTTTGTGGCAGCACCAACGGCAACTATTTCTTTGGACAAAATGAACATATTTTACATAGGTGTTCCTAACCCAATATCCATTTCTGTTCCCGGTGCTAATGCTGACCAAATTTTCCCAACAATAACAGGTGCTGGTGCATCAATTACCAAGGTTGGACCTGGTAAGTATGAAATAAATGTTAAATCTACAGGTAAGGCAACAATATCTGTTTCTGCTAATATGAATGGTAAAGTTATGCCTATGGGAGCAAGTGAGTACAGAATAAAGATAATGCCTAAACCAACCGCTATGGTGGGAAGTTCGCAAGGTGGCAGAATAGAAAGAGATGTATTGTTAGCACAGGGAAGACTCAGTGCCATTATGGAAAACTTTGAGTTTAATGTAAGATACAATATTAAGTCTTTCGCAATGTCTTTCTCTACGGGAGGTGACGCCGAGGTTGCAATAGTATCCAATTCTCCAGAATTTACCCCTGAAATGAAGGCAAAGATTGGTAGATTACGTAGAGGTAATAAAGTGTATATTGATGCAATTAGAGTTGTAGGACCTGATGGTGAAAGAGCTCCTGCAAACCCAACAATGATGTTTACAATCCAATAAAAATATAAGGAGATAAAATGATGAAAAAAATAACATTAACGTTAGCAATTATTTTTTGCTGTGGCTTGACAACAACAGGCTTTGCACAAGTTATGGAAGACGATTCGGAAAGTGACCAATGGGTTAGTTTTTATGACGATGTTCATAGAGGGAAATACAAGCCATTTGAATTTCTTCCTGTTCGTCGGGCAGATGTTGTAAAGGAAACTCGTGTTTGGCGTGTAATTGATTTCAGAGAAAAACAAAATCAGATTTTTTACTACCCCCTTGAGCCAACTCAAGGTAGAGTCAGCCTTTATTATGCTTTGGATAGGGCTGCTCGTGAGGGTATTATAAGGGTATATTCAGACGATGATTGCAAAAAGGAAGTTGAATGGAATGAGAGAAAATCAAAAATCATACCACCGAAAACCCAAACTCTTTTAAAATGGAATGAAGACATAGGAGAGGAAGAACCGTATGACACTGTAATGACAACTACAATTCAACCGGAAGATATTAAAAAGTTGAGGATAAAAGAGAATTGGTTTGTTGATAAGCAACGTTCAGTACGTGATGTTCGCATCTTCAGTTTTGCACTTATTTATGACCAACCAGAGGGAAGAGGTGAAATAGCTTTGTTTTGGGTGCATTACGACGACCCTGAGGTTAGGCAACTTTTAGCCAATACTGAGGTGTTCAATCCTCATAATGATGCGTTGCGTCTGTCTTATGATGACTTGTTTATCAAGCGTAGATTTGCGAGCTACATAATGCAAGAATCAAATGTTTTTGCTCGCAGAATAGGTGAATATTTGACTGGTGAGGATATGCTTTTAGAGTCAAATAGAATTGAGAACGAGTTGTTTAATTACGACGAAGATATGTGGGAATACTAATTTCGCATACTAATCACATAATCTAACGCCATTAAGTTAATTTTTAATGGCGTTTTTTCTTTTTATACTTTAGCCAAACGCTATAATAATTTTCTAAAGTGGCGTTTCGTGACGCTGAAGCGGCGTTTTAGAAAATTATTACGGCGTTTTGATTTGCTGTTACGGCGTTATATAATTATTTTGTGTATCTTTGCCTATTCTTAATAAGCAAAAAAATAAGATGAAACAAGCAATTGCAATATTGTTATCTGTCTTGTTTTCTGTATCTTTGATTGCCCAAAGCACGAAGGAGGAAAACAAGGTCAGGGAAGTTTTAAGTCGCAGAGGTGAAGCTAAGATATTAGTTTCGGCTTCAAAAAACGAAATCGGCAATCTCGGAAATGTCGTTTCTATTGACGCAAAAAATGGCGACAAATGGTTATGCTATGTCAATGAAAAAGAATTTAATAACTTTTTAACACTGAATTTGCCTTATCAAGCCTGCATTGAGGATAATCAAAGTAAGGCTTTAACGATGGCAAATGCTGTAAATCAGATGTCTTCGTGGGATAGATACCCGTCTTATGAGGTTTATGATACGATGATGAGAAATTTTGCCATAGCATATCCTCAACTCTGCCGTTTGGATACGATAGGTATTACGGTAGAAGGTCGTTTGCTATTGTGCTTAAAAATATCGGATAGCGTGAGTGAAACACAGAACGAGCCGAAGTTTTTTTACTCCTCATCAATGCACGGAGATGAACTTACGGGGGCAATAATGCTCTTACAGATGGCTGATTATCTTTTGTCAAATTACAATTCTGATAGCCGTATCGCTAATATTGTCAATGGCATTGAACTTTATATATGTCCATTGGCAAATCCAGACGGGACGTATAGCGGGGGCAACAGTACGGTAAGCCAAGCAACAAGATACAATGCAAATTATGTTGATTTGAACCGCAACTATCCCTCGCCAAAAAGAGGTAATCATCCTGACGGAAACAACTGGCAGAGCGAGACATTAGCCTTTATGGATTATGCAGCGGCGAAGGAATTTGACATAAATATCAATCTGCACGGCGGAGCTGAGGTTTGCAACTATCCTTTTGACGATTACCTGCCTTCAAACGAGAAAAGCCATGCCGATAATCAATGGTTTATTGAGATCTGTCAGCGTTTTATGGATACGTTATGGCATAATGCTCCGACCAATTACTTTGTTGATGTAGCATCTTCGGGTTATATACTTGGTTATGATTGGTATCCGGCTCCGGGGTCACGGCAAGATTACCATACTTATTTCTTACATCAGAGAGAAATAACGCTTGAAGTATCATCAACCAAGACACCCAGCTCTTCTAATTTGCCTACGTATTGGAATAGGTTACGCTCGGCGTTGTTATGCTTTGTTGAGGAGTGTTTTACGGGCATAAATGGGGTAGTGAAAGATAGTTTGACAGGGGAGACTCTTGACAATGTATTCATTTATATAAGCGAGTATGACAGGGATTCTTCGCAAATATACTCCAAAGCCAACGGCTATTTTTTCCGACCCTTGCATAATGGGCAATATTCTTTGACTTTTGAAAAGCAGGGCTATGTAACGAAAACATTAAACTTTAATCTGCAACAAAATAATCTTATTTTCTCAGACGTTTTACTCGTGAGCACCAATGCTTCGGACGAAATGGTGAATGATATAGAGACTTTGGCAATTTATCCTAATCCTTCATCGGCTCAAATCAATGTAACGACTTCAAGTAGCGGCTCTTTCTTTATTGCAAATATGGCAGGGAAGCGGCTAATGGAAGGTAAATTACAGCAGGGGGATAATTTGATTGATGTAAGAGAAAGTTTAGAAAACGGCTATTACTGCTTTGTCTTCGCGGAAAGCAAAAGCGGGAAAATGATAACAAAACCACTGGTAATCTTAAATAAATAAGGGGTATATGAGGATAAGAAAAGAGATTTTACTACTAATAACTGCGGTGTTTTTCTGTGGCATTGCTAAGTCTCAAGTGAGTGACAGAATAATTGTTGAAAAGAAAGATACGCTTGTTACCATACCCTATTGTGCGGCTTCGGTGGGTTGGACTTTTCCTTTTGGAGAAATGGGCAAACGATATGAGTCTTTTATGGATTTGGGTGTTGATGTTGGGCTCAAGACGAAGGGCAACTGGATATTCAGTCTTAACTTCGGCTTTCAGTTTGCAACGGATAATGTCAAAATTAAGAACGAAATATTGAGGGATATGATGACTCTTGGCGACAATCCTTTTGTTATTTCTGAGGGTGGAACGAATGCAGGGGTTATTGCGTCTAATCGTAATTTGAGTGGTAGGTTTTCGTTTGGCAAGGTTGTACCTCTATGGTTTTCAAACTCTAATTCAGGGCTTATGGTTACGGTAGGAGCAGGCTGGCTGCAACACCAAATCGTTTATCAGGCAACATCAGAAATTGCAGCTCAACTTGAAGGTGATTATCAGTATCTTTACGACCGACAGATGAGAGGTCCGATAGTTTCAGGCTTTATAGGCTATCTTTTTTTTGGTAAATATAGCTTTGCCAACTTTTATGTCGGCGTGCAGTTTGACCAAGCTTGGACGACAATGTCTCGGCAATATCAGGCAGATTTACGTTCCGGCGACACAAAAACTTATATTGACCGAATGATAACCTTAAAGGCTGCATGGGTCTTCCAGTTTCATAACCCTACTTCACAAAGAGTGCATTTCTAATTGAATAAAAGCCAAAACCAACATCAGCAATGGCAGCAATCTATCAACTCTTTATTCATATCTATGGCTTTTTGACCAGCGTCTATGCCTTATTTAACAAGAAGGTAAGGCAGATGGTAAGAGGCAGAAGGCAGACTTGGCGTATTTTAAGAGAGAAAATACAGCCGACAGATAAGGTGATATGGGTTCATTGTGCCTCATTGGGGGAGTTTGAACAAGGGAGGGTGTTGATTGAACTGCTGAAAAAGGAATATCATACGCACAAAATATTGCTCTCTTTCTATTCTCCGTCTGGTTATGAGATAAGAAAGAATTACCAATATGCCGATTGTGTAGTCTATTTGCCCAATGATACAAGACGAAATGCAAAACGATTTATACGCCTTACCAATCCTCAAATTTCAATCTTCATAAAGTATGAGTTCTGGTATAACTATCTTGCTTTGCTTAACGGCAGGAAGGTTTATCAGGTGTCGTTAATTTTAAGAGAAAACCATTATTTGTTCAAACGATATAGCGGTTGGTTTAGGCAGAAGTTAGGAACATTTACACATTTCTTTGTACAGAACGAACAAACTGCCGACCTTTTACTTCGGCATAACTTCAATAACTATACTATTTGCGGAGACACACGTTTTGACAGAGTAAAACAGATAGCTGAAAATGCTGTAGAAATTCCCTTAATTGAAAAATGGAGTAAGGACGAAAAGATTTTAATACTTGGTAGCAGCTGGAGGGAAGACGAGAAAATATTGCAGCAATCCAACCTTGTCAAGCAGATGAAAGTCCTTATTGTGCCTCATCAAATAGAAGAGACTCACATATCTTATATCAAAAACCTTTTCCCTCAGTCGTTGCTTTATACTGAACTGAACGAAGCAAACATTAGTACAACAAACCTTGTTATTGTCAATACAATAGGACTTTTGTCAAGCCTTTATCGCTATTGCCATTATGCTTATATAGGAGGAGGCTTTGGTGCGGGAATACACAATATACTTGAAGCAGCCTGTTTTGGTAAGCCTCTTTGCTTTGGACAAAACTATAAGAAGTTTCAAGAAGCTGTTTATTTGACATCATTTCACGGAGCAACAGCCATAGCGTCTGCAGACGATTTAAGAGCCTTTATCAGTGACTTGTCTGTGGAAGAAAATTACAAAGAAGTTTCAGCCGTATGCTTGAAATATGTCAATGAAAACGCAGGAGCAAGCCAAGTCATATTTGATTACCTTAAAGCAAATGCACTATGAGGAAGAGTTATCGCCTGATTTTCTTCTTCGTTATTATAATAGGTGTTGTATTTTTCACTTCATGCTCACCATACAAACACATTAGTAAGGATGGGCTTCTTTTATCAAAAAACCAAATTAAGACCAACACAAAGGAATTTTCAAAAAGTGAATTGGAGAACTTAATCATACAAGACCCTAATACCAATGTCTTTGGAATGAAAATGGGAATGTATTTTTATAGTCTTTCACCTGCTGGAGAGGATAGTGTGATGAATTGGTTTTCTAAAAAGATTTTCCGCTCATGGGGAGACAAACCTGCTCAATGGGATGAGAACCTTACCTTTCAAAGCAAGCAAAACATAGCACAGTACCTTAAAACAAAAGGAAGTTTCGGAGCAACAATCATAGATACTATCAAACACAAGCGAAAATGGTACGCTCCCTGGTCAAGATATAAGCGGCGTATTGTTGTGGAATACATTGTGAGTGCAACGGAGAGATACAAAATAAATGAGTTTGAAATAGCGGCAAGCGACAGTATTATGTTGCCGCAAGTCAAACAAATTATGCAGACATCGGATATAAAGAAGGGGGCTGTTTATGATGAAGATATTTTGACTGCGGAAAGAGAAAGGCTTGTTAAAAACCTGAAAGAACGCGGTTATTTTGCCTTTGAGGAGAAGTATGTAACCTACCAAATAGACACTAATAAGGGAAATAACTCTCTTGACATAAAGCTGCTCGTGAGTAATCCCGTATGGCAAAGAGGAGACACAATAAGAGAGGGACACCACAAGGTTTATACAGTTCGTAACATATACGTCCATCCAAACTACATATCAGGCTCAGACATTGAAGCCGACACCTCTATCGTATATCACAAACACACCAAGCAGTCATCGGCAACACGTTTCTTGTTTATTCACAACAACGATATGCCAATTAAGACCAAGCCTTTGTTGAGAAGTATGCTTTTCCAGCGTGATAGTGTTTATTCTCCATTGACGGTGAAAAGGACTTATGATGCCCTGTCTCAATTACGTAACTTCAAATACATAGACATAAAACCTTTGGAAGTAAGAGATGTTGATTGGCGTAAGGATACCCTTCCTGTTGATTTTGACTTACGGCTTTCTATGGCTACACCTGTCTCTTTTGTAACAGGTGTTGAGCTTACATATTCGCAGACAAATGCAGCTGTTGTAACCGAAACCACTCCGTCAAACTTTGGACTTGAATACAATCTCGGATTGCAGCATACTAATCTTTTCAAGGGTGCGGAAATTTTTTCATTCAACACCAAAGTTGCAGCCGAAGTTCGTAGCGACATCTTCAGCAAATCACACGATATGGCGTTCTGGTCTTATTTTGGTGCGTTTGAAGTAGGGGCAGATGTTGGAGTGGAAATTCCTCGCTTTCTTGTTCCCTTTGCAACAAAACTTTACTCAATGCAATTTCGACCTCACACGACTATCCGTGCAGGGTTCAATTATCAAAAAAGACGAGACTTTGAACGTTCAATCTTCAACCTGACCTATGGCTATACGTGGATTACGTCCGAAAAGACAAGCCACTCATTTTTCCCTGTTGAAATAAACTTTGTCAATATGGACATAACCAGTACCGATTATGGTGATTTAATAAGAAACTGGTCTCGTAGAATGAAATATCAGGTCAGTGACCACTTGGTTATGGATATGCGTTATTCATATATGTACAACGGACAAAGCCGTAATTCTCGCACAAGCTACCATTATTTCCGCTTTAACGCCGAAGCCAGCGGCAATGTCCTATATGCGGCAAGCCGTTTGAGCAAAAGCGTAGAGGATAGTCTTAGTCAATATCGTATTCTTAACATTCCATTCTCTCAATATGTGCGTTCTGATGTTGATTTTGCCAAATATATCTTCCCTTCCAAGCGACAGACATTAGTCATCAGAGGTTATTTTGGCATAGGATTGTCGTATGGAAACTCAAGGGTGTTACCTTACGAAAAGAACTTCTTTGGCGGCGGTCCGAACAATCTTCGTGCTTGGGGATTGAGAGAATTGGGACCGGGTTCTGCCGCAGCCGACACCGCAGATAATATGGAACGTTCTGGTGATATATCTTTGGGGGGCAATGTGGAATATCGTTTTCCTCTTTTTGGGTTTGTGGAAGGGGCAGCTTTCTTTGATTTTGGTAATGTGTGGTTAATGCGTCCGCAGTCGGACTTAGAAGGAGGCGTTTTTGAGTTTTCAGATTTCTATAAAGAGTTTGCAGCTGATTTAGGCTTAGGTGTAAGGTTAAATGTAAAGATATTGATACTCCGTTTTGACTTTGCAGTTAAGGTTTTTGACCCTTCACAGCCATTAAACTCACGTTTTGTTCTGCCGCATACAAAATTCAGAGACATCGTACTTCAATTTGGCTTAAACTATCCGTTTTAGACGATGTTTTCTTGGCAGCTTATTTGCTGCCTTATCGTCATTCAATACAAGGGCAATAAGTTTCTTATAAATATTCACAGGCTTTCCCATTTTAGCATTTGGTTTTGTATCCATCTCCCTTTATTTCAGTTTTTCCAAACGCCACTTTAACTTACCCAAACGCTGTTTCATTTTGCTGAAACGGCGTTTAAAATCTGGTAGGTATATACCAAAAATTCGGTAGGTATATACCAAACGAAAATTTGGTATATAGCAAATGAGCGTTTGGTATATACCTACCGAATTTTTGGTATATACCTAC
>JAISLH010000100.1 GCA_031260565.1 Bacteroidales bacterium | reverse complement strand
GATAATAGGATGTATTATCCCTATTTTTTTACCCTTTTTTGCCAAAATAAAGCGGCGTTTCATGAAATTAAAACGCCACTTCAAGAAAATGAAACGGCGTTTTGTTAAAGTAAGGCTTTTGTTGATAAAATTATGTCAGAAAACCATCAGAATAATCGTTAATTTGACGAAAATGATACTTTTTTCTGTAAGTTTTTTCTAAAATTTCAATCCTTTTTTTTTCTCAAATAATTGTTGTTATATATAACTTTATGAGATTAAATTAACATTATGGCACAAAAAAGGGCGTCTTCAAAACGCCCTTGCAATATTTAGATGTAACCATCTGTCTAATAGCGATAATGCTCTGCCTTATAAGGTCCGTTGATATTAACACCTATGTAATCGGCTTGCTCTTTTGTGAGCGTAGTTAGCCGTACGCCTATGCGGTTAAGGTGAAGGCGGGCAACCTCTTCGTCAAGCTCTTTTGACAAGCGATAAACGCCTACTTCATAATGCTTTTGCCATAAATCTATCTGTGCTACCGTCTGGTTGGTGAAGGAGTTACTCATCACAAATGAAGGATGACCGGTGGCACAACCAAGATTAACCAATCTACCTTCTGCCAAGAGATAAATACAATGCCCATTGGGGTAAATATATTTATCAACCTGTGGCTTGATATTTAGTTTCTTAACGCCTTTCCATTGCTCCAATCTCTCAACTTGAATTTCGTTATCAAAATGACCAATATTGCAAACGATAGCTTCATCTTTCATTGCCGCCATATCTTCTGCCGTTATGACATCTCTGTTGCCTGTAGTAGTAACATAAATATTGCCTTCCGCCAAAGCTTCCTGCAATGTCGTAACTTCAAAGCCCTCCATAGCGGCTTGCAAGGCACATATCGGGTCTATTTCAGTTACAATAACCCTTGCACCATAGCCTCTCATGCTTCTTGCACAGCCTTTGCCCACATCACCATATCCGCAAACCACAACGACTTTGCCAGCAATCATAACATCAGTGGCGCGCTTTATGCCGTCAGCCAGAGACTCGCGACAGCCGTAGAGATTGTCAAACTTACTCTTCGTGACTGAGTCATTAACGTTTATGGCAGGTATGAGCAACTCGCCTCGCTCCATCATTTGATATAAGCGATGTACTCCTGTTGTTGTTTCCTCCGATACGCCTTTTAACTCTTCTATTGTCTTATGCCACTTTTGTTTATCTTCCTTTTGTATCTCTTTTAGGGTCTTTAAGATGATTGCTTCTTCGGCAGAGGAAGGCGTTTTGTCAAGTAATGCAGGATTTTTCTCTGCATAGTATCCGTTATGTACCAACAATGTTGCATCACCTCCGTCATCTACTATAAGGTTAGGTCCTTTGCCGTCAGGGAATGTTAGTGCTAAGTTGGTACATTGCCAATACTCTTCAAGATTCTCCCCTTTCCAAGCAAAGACAGCAACTCCAGTAGCAGCAATAGCAGCAGCGGCATGGTCTTGTGTAGAAAAGATGTTGCACGAAGCCCATCTAACCTCTGCACCTAAGGCAACCAATGTTTCTATCAGTACAGCCGTTTGAATGGTCATGTGTAATGAGCCTGTTATTCTTGCTCCTGCCAGCGGTTTCTCTTTACCATACTTTGCTCTTAACGCCATCAAGCCCGGCATTTCTTTTTCGGCAATCTCTATTTCTTTTCGTCCGAAATCTGCCAAAGTCATATCGGCAACTTTGTTCTTCAATGTGTAATCTGTCATAGTGCTTTTATATTTTTTTTATCAATTATTATCATTTTTTGAGTGTGCAAAGTTATATTTTTTTTGTTATGTGAGCAAATTATTGTAATTTTGCAGGCTGGAAAAATAGAATTATTAATTTCAAAAATTAAATAAAATGAAAAGAAAGACTGCTTTTATGGTTATGTTGCTGCTTGCGGCATGTTCATTCGCCCAAACAACAGTAACATTTAAACCTAATGCTGACGTTGGAAAAGATGCTCGGATATTTATGTTTAATGATAATTCTATACCTAACAACAATTGCGCAGGATGGAATCATACAACAACGCCAAGATACTTAAACTATGGAGATGATCCTGCAATGACAGCCGTTTGTTGGACTTGGGGTAGTTGTGGCTGTGGTATGGGTACAGCTCGGTCTTTGATAGCATTTGAGGAACTAAGCACAATTCCTGTTTATGCGACAGTATTAAGTGCCAAACTTACTTTATATGGCGTTCCAAACGGGATGAATTCGCTTTATAGTTCATCGGTAGCAGAAGCTAATACTACAAATAATTCTTCTAAATTGTTTAGAATAACAAGTTCGTGGGAAGAAAGCTCTGTTACTTGGGATAATCAACCTACAACAACAGACGTAAATGTGATAAATATCCAATCTTCTACATCTGAATATAATTGGAACTTCACTGACAGTTCTTCAAACTTAGTCGCAATGATACAGGATATTGTTGCTAACCCGTCATCTAATAATGGTTTTATGCTTAAATTGCAAACAGAGAACACATATAGAACATTAGTCTTTGCCTCCAGTGATTATCCCGACTCAACCTTGCACCCAGAGTTAGTAATAACCTATTTTTTGCCAGTGTGTAACTCAAATTTTTCCTATAATGTAAATGTGGAGTATCCGACTGTTTATACTTTTACTGCTGAGTCTCACAACAATGATGAGTGGAAGGTTAATGATGTATTTGTTTCATCTGATAGTACTTTTACCTATAATTTTGAAGAGGTAGGAACATACAAAGTTTGTCACAAACAAACTATTCTATCAGGTGATACTTGTTCTAAATGCACCTTTATTTGTGTTTCAGACGGACAATCAGGTAATGATTTACAGGAAATAAGCGTCTCAACTCAACAAGTCGTAAGCGTCTTCCCTAATCCAACTACACAAGATTGGAACATCAACATACCATTAACTCAAAGTGATAATATTGAAATAGTAGTCTCAGACATCAATGGCAACAAAGTATATTCTCAGACGAATAAATGTCTGTCGGGAGATAACAATATTATCTTAAAAGGGAACAACTTGCTTAATGGTGTTTATATACTGCACATAAAAGGACAAACAATAAATTATATTCAGAAAATTTCAAAGTTATACTAATAAATATATCAAATAATGATAAGAGATACACAGATATTCGACCTTATAAATAAGGAAAGAGAAAGACAGACTCATGGTATTGAGTTGATAGCTTCGGAGAACTTCGTTTCAGAGCAAGTTATGGAGGCTATGGGCAGCGTGATGACCAACAAATATGCTGAAGGTTATCCCGGAAAGAGATACTACGGCGGTTGCCAAATAGTAGATCAGAGTGAGCAGTTGGCTATTTATAGAGCAAAGGAATTGTTTGGTGCTTGCTGGGCAAATGTGCAACCTCATTCAGGAGCACAGGCTAATATGGCAGTGTTTTTTGCCTGCTTACAACCGGGTGATACGTTTATGGGCTTAGACCTTAATCATGGAGGACATCTTTCCCATGGTTCACCTGTTAATATTTCAGGAACATACTATCATCAGGTTGCTTACGGAGTAACTGAGGAGACAGGCACGATTGATTACAACAAGATGGAAGAGGTTGCAGTGGCTAATAAACCTAAGCTAATTATAGGCGGTGCTTCTGCCTATTCTCGAGATTGGGATTGGGCGGCAATGAGAGCTATTGCAGACAAGATAGGTGCAATACTTATGGGCGATATCTCTCATCCTTCGGGCTTAATCGCAAAAGGCGAATTAAACAATGCCGTAAAGTACTGCCACATCATAACAACAACAACACACAAAACATTAAGAGGACCAAGGGGAGGCTTAATTCTAATGGGAGAAGACTTTGATAACCCATGGGGAAAGACTACTCCAAAGGGTGAGATTAAAAAGATGTCGGCAATATTAGACTCTGCTGTCTTTCCGGGTATTCAAGGAGGACCTTTGGAACACGTTATAGCTGCTAAGGCTGTTGCTTTTGGCGAAGCTCTTACTGAGGATTACGGCAGATACATTAAGCAGGTTATGAGTAATGCTAAGTCTATGGCTGCAGCGTTTGTCAATAAGGGATACAAGGTTATTTCAGGTGGTACGGACAATCACCTTATGCTAATAGACCTTCGTACAAAGTTCCCTGATTTAACAGGAAAAGTTGCTGAAAACACATTGGTAAAAGCAGACATTACAATCAACAAAAATATGGTTCCTTTTGATTCTCGCTCTCCTTTCCAAACTTCTGGCATCAGAATTGGTACGCCAGCAATAACAACAAGAGGCTTAAAAGAGTGTGATATGGCTGTAATTGTTGATATGATTGACGCTATACTTTCCGATGTTAATAACGAAGAACTAATTGCTTCAACTCGTAAAAAGGTTAATGAAATGATGTCTTCAAGACCTTTATTTGCTTGGTAAAAGTAAAGACTATTCCTAACAAAACAAAGAAGCCCGACAACATCAGTTATCGGGCTTTTTTTGTTTTTAGCGTTGTGCTAATTAATATTATTAAAAATGTCCATAGTCGGTTTAGATAATAACTCTACCGCCCTTATAGCATCTTTATCTCCATTTTGAGCAGCTTGACAATACCAAATCATTGCCTTGCAAAATCTATAAGCATCAGATTCTCCCTCCTCTACCACCAAGCCTCTGTATAGCATATTGGCAACCATAAATTGCGATTTAGGATGATTTTGCTCTGCGGCTAACAAATACCAATCATACGCTTTTTTGTAATCCTTTTCTTTAAATTGTCCATAATAATACATTCTACCTATTCTATATTGTGCATAGTGACATCCTTGCTCAGCAGATTTTTCATACCAACAAAAAGCCTTTCCTTTATCCTTTTCTCCCCCATATCCAAAATAATACATTTCTGCACAAAGAAATTCACTTTCTGCATCTCCTTCATCTGCTTTTCCTTTAACTTTGCCTCTTTTCTTGTTGTCAAGGAGAGTTAATGCAATATGAGCATCATCATACAAAGAATTGCTTTTACGAGACTTTTTATACCAGTCTTTTGCTTCGGTTTTTTTATTTTGTTCAAATAATATTTTTCCCACAACAAATTGAGCTTCTTTCACGCCACCAGCAGCAGCTTTTTTATAATACTTAAACGCTTTTTGCCTATCTTTCTCTACTCCATATCCATAGTAAAACATACGAGCTACCTTATAATATCCCATACAATCTCCAGAAAGAGCGGATAATAAATACAGCACCAGAGGGTCTAAATATTCATCATCGTTAACAATTACAGTCTCATCTGAAGTTTGAAGTATTTGTTGCACACCCTTATTACTAAATATTCGCTTATATGTTAAGTTAATGTTAGATTTTAATGATTTAAGTATGGCGTCAATACTCTTGTTATGATGTATGTAATCATAATACTCTCCATCTCCAAGAAGTTCCAGTTGGCAATAGGTGGTATCATCAACTAATTTGTTTACATTATCAGTATTGATATTAAGTTTTTCAATTCTATTTACAATAGTTTGAAGTTTGTCTCTTAATTGTTGTAATTCCGTCCGGTTTTCCTTTTCGTTAGCGGATTTTCTTAATATTTCATCATATATGGTTTTTCCGTATGGCAACAATGGTTCTCGCGGTATGAGTTTTCCTGACATAATCGTATATTTTCTTTAATTCACAATCGCCACCGCAGTCTTTGACCAAAGGCTATGTTCGCCCTTATCATTGAAATACCGCAGCACATAATAAACCTTTAACCCTTTGGAAGCCCTGTCATAAACCACCTCATGAGGGCTTTTGGACGCCAGCGTAAGTTGCTCCATTGCATTAGGTTCTGGTTCAATGAGCGGTGCATCCCCATCTTGAATAAGGCGTCTAATCTCCACACCATGAGCTCCTTTTGGCAACCCGCGAGTTATTTTTCCTCCCGTATTATACTTTCCGAAGAGGATAAAATGTGCCCCGCTATGCGAAAAATCTATCTCCACATCAGGACCATCAACTGGCACTGGCACAGGTGTTGGCTCAGTGTCGCGGACAGGATATTCATACGTTTTCCGCTGCTCGTTTGTCATTGTCGGACTGCCGATAACATACCTGTTGTAAAACTCTCGCATTATAGCGATTAACGCCTTCTTCGCATCATTTTTAGCCGCCACATCAGCACTCGTTGATGTATCCTTCTCTGACGTTTTTGCGAA
>JAISLH010000023.1 GCA_031260565.1 Bacteroidales bacterium | reverse complement strand
AAGAGAAGAAGCGGCATCACGGGTAAAGAAAAGGTTATAAAGAGGACGCAAGACATAACGTTCGTCCTCACTGGGCTTGATGAATGATACTTCTTCGTAAGTCAAACCCTCAATCAATGCTGTTGCCAATCTGTCGGCAGACATCTTCATCAAAGGCTCAAATAATAGTAGTTTGTGTTCGGCAAATATTGTTTGGGATACCAAGTCTTTCTTTTGAGCTTCATCTGACAAAACTTTTGCAAGTAAATCCTTTACTTGGTAAGTTTTAGTGTATTTTTCCAAGACGCCATTGAAAAAAGAATATTCTTTTTGTGCAATAACAAGGTTGAGCAAATCACTATACAGAGCTTTGCTTATAGTTTTGGGAGTCATTTGTTCTATTTCCGTGCCGGGCGTATGGAGAATAACTCCGTTTAACTCGCCTATTTCCGAACGTAAATCTATTAACATAAAATTTATTTTTAATGTAGCATTGGCTCTTGTGTCTTTTCGCAATAATGGCAGTGAATTTTCAGTGGGTTCTTTTCAATAACCGTGAATTTTGTAGGTACGTCTTCTACATTGGTTATGCAGTTTGGGTTGATACATTTCACTATTGCATGCAACACATCAGGGATTTCAACACTACGTTTGACTACTTTCTGCGAATCCCTTATCTCTATCAACGTAGCGAAAGGGGCGGCAACGGCTATCTTGTCAATTTCGTTTTGCTTAAAATACTTGTTTTTTATCTTGATGATGCCTTTCTTCCCCAACTTTTTACTCATTAGGTTTGTGCCGATAATCACTTCATCATCGTGAAGGCTGAGTTCTAAAATGCTTGCTACTCTATAAACAGCATCAGCAGGGATATGGTCAATGACAGTGCCGTTTTCAATTGCTGAAACTATTAATTCTTTCTTGTTATCCATAGTTTTGTTCCTTAAATTTTAATTCTTTAATTGTTTAACACCTAAAATTGCTGCCATCAAAGCCTGACGGACATATACGCCATTTTGAGCTTGCTGAAAGTAATAAGCATAAGGCGTTTTATCAACATCCATTGCTATCTCATTAACGCGTGGTAGCGGATGTAGAACACGCATATTATCCTTGCAACCTTTCAGTGTGGCAGCGTCTAAGACATAACAATCCTTTACTTTCTCATACTCCATAGGGTCGGAGAAGCGTTCCTTCTGTATCCTTGTCATATAGATAATGTCAGAAAAAGGAATAACGTCTTCAAGGTTCGTGTATTCTTTGTATTTAAGCCCTGCATCCTGTACGTGTCTCTTTACAGACTCAGGCATCTCCAATTCCTTTGGCGAAACAAAATGAAACGTTGCCTTAAAGTTGCACATCGCTTGAACCAAAGAATGAACCGTGCGACCATACTTCAAATCCCCAACCATTGTAATGTTAAGGTTGTCTAACGTACCCTGCGTTTTGCGGATTGAATACAAATCAAGCATACATTGAGTAGGGTGTTGATTTGCTCCGTCTCCTGCATTGATAACGGGAACTGAAGCCACCTCAGCCGCATACCGAGCAGCACCATCACGGGGGTGTCGCATAACAATAATATCTGAATAGCTGCTAACCATTTGTATCGTGTCGTGCAAACTTTCTCCCTTTTGCAGGCTGGTGGCTGCAGGATTGGAGAAGCCAATGACCCTTGCCTCTAACATATTGGCAGCACTCTCAAAGCTCAAACGAGTCCTTGTTGAAGGTTCAAAAAAGATAGAAGCTACCACCTTATCGCCCAAAAGCGGCTGTTTAGGGTTAGCTTCAAACTCTTTAGCCAAATCAAGTATCTGAATATACTCATCCTTGGTATAATCCGTGATTGAAATAAGATTTTTTCCTTTTAAGTTCGTCATATTCTATTATTTTAATTTTTCCAAATGTGATTTTGCAAACTCTTGTGTGGGGTCTAATGTCAGCACCTTGCGATAATCTTCTTTTGCCTTTTGCACTTCGCCCATTCTTTCATACGTATCACCCCTGTTTAACCAAGCAAGAACGTAGTTAGAGTCGGTAGCAATAGCCTTAGTGAAACAGTCCAAAGCCACAGCGTAATCTTTCTTTTCATACATATTGATAGCACCGACACTATTCAAAGTTTTGGTTTCATTAGGGTTTATATCCAATACTTGTTTGTAAATATCAAGAGCTTTTTGGTAGTTTTCATTAGTTTGATAAAACAGTCCAAGAGCATACATCGCCGTAGTATTTTTAGGATTTATGTTTATGGCGGAGTTAAGATATTCAACTGCCAACCCATCTCCTTTTTTCGCATAAAGCAATCCTAATTCCTCAAAAACATCTCCGTAATCCGGCTTCAGTTCTATAGCCTTTTTGTAAGCCTCAACAGCCTTTAAAGTATCTCCCTGTTCCTTTAGCGTCCAGCCTTTCAAGAAATACGCTTTCGGATTGAGCTTATCTATCAACAAAACCTGATTTACGTTAAAATTAACTTTCTCATAGTCGCGTAAGTATAACGAAAGTTCCGCTGATTTGAGGTAAGCCTCTGACGATTTGCTATCCGCCTTTATTGCATCTTGCAAAGCAGAAAAGGCAAGTGTCGTTTCACCATTGGCAAACAAAATATCAGCTTCAAGAATATAATAATCAACATCTTTATCATTAAGGTTTATCGCTTTTTTTACGTCAAGCAGAGCCTCCTTGTGCTTTTGTATCTCAAAGAATGCCTTAGAGCGGGCGAAGTATAGCTCAGAATCCTTCGGGTTTTTCCTGATTTTGGCGTCCAATAGAGCTATTTTATCGTCTGTATTGATGTCCCGTTGCTCGGTTTTACCCGAACAGGCAACCATCATCGCCGTTGATAGTAGTATAATTAGATATTTAGATATGTTCATCTTACAAATGATTTCATTTAATTTGCCTGCAAAAGTACAAAAAAAATAAAAAGCCACACCCAAGTAATAAAAAAAAATGCCTAAGGAGTAAAAAAAGTTCCCACCTCTTTCTTTTACTTTGCCCTTTTTTTTCGTTCATTTTACCCTTTCAATAATTGGTCAAAATGAATGACGCCAAAGAAAAAATTCTTTCACGCCAAAAAAAAAATTCTTTCACGTCAATTAATTTTTTCTTTGACGTCAATTAATTTCGTGTGTTTTTAACCTGTGGCAACGAATAAAACAATAGACTGATTATTATGATGTTATAGCAAAACAGTATTTAATTTTACAACATCTGAAGTTTGACCAAAGAAGCATAAATTATGGAGTCGTTCATCAGTTGCTTGTGATTACCCTGCTCAACTATTTTTCCGCCATCAAGAACGATTATTCTGTCGGCATACATCACCGTTGATAGGCGGTGAGCGATTATAAAAGTCGTCCGACCCTGCATTGCCCTGTTCAGAGACTCACGAACAAGGTATTCACTCTCTGTATCCAAAGCCGAAGTGGCTTCATCAAGCAAAAGAATGTCTGGATTGTTCAACACAGCCCTTGCTATACATATCCGCTGCCTTTGTCCGCCTGAAAGATTAAGCCCCCTATCACCAATATTTGTATAATAGCCTCTGTCTAATTTGCATATAAATTCGTGGGCATTTGCTATGGTGGCAGCCGTTTGAACATCGGTCATCGTGGCTTTTTCATTGCCGAAAGCAATATTGCCAAAGACGCTGTCATTAAAAAGAGTGCTTTCCTGCGTTACCAGACCTATGGAGGTGCGAAGGCTGTTTATGTTAAATTCTTTGATGTTTAAGCCGTCTATTGTTATCTTTCCTTGCGTTGGGTCGGCAAAACGAGGCAGCAAATCAATCAAAGTAGTCTTGCCAGCCCCTGAATGACCAACGATTGCGACTGTTTCGCCTTTGCTAACGACCAAATTGATGTCTTGTAACACGACATTATTATCGTCATACGAAAAGCTGACGTTGTCAAATATTATTTTGTCGCAAAGCTTTGGCATAATGATAGCGTCTTCCTTTTCCATAACCACCTCTTGTGCGTCCAGAATAGAATATATACGCTTAGCAGCAGCCTCTGCCTTTTGAAGGTTATAGTAGGCTGTTGTTATGGACTGCAAAGGTGCTACAATACGAGCAAAAAGCACCGTAAAACCAATGAGAATTGACGGATTGATTTCGCCTTTTATGACCATCATTCCGCCAAAGAGGACGATGATGATGAGGGTTAAAATAGAAAATATCTCGGTAATAGGTGCGGCTAATTCCTTACGGCGATAAACTTTGGTCATAATGTGAGTGAAGAAATTGTTTTGCTCATTATATTTATCCATTAAGACGCTTTCGGCATTGTAAGATTTGATTGTACGCATTGCTCCCAGTGCTTCCTCAGTCTTGGACGTAAGCATACCCATCTGTTGTTGTCCTTTTATGGAATTGCGTTTAAGACTGCTGCCGACCTTACTTATAAGAAACATTGCGATTGGAAGAGTTATCAGCACAAAAAGCACAAGTTTTGCACTGGCTATAAGTAACGCTACAAGGAAGACAATAACCATAAACGGATCTTTAACCAACATTTGAAGGCAGCTTAGCACTGACCACTCAATATCAGCAAGGTCTGATGTCATTCTTGAAATCAAATCACCTTTGCGTTGAGAAGAGAAAAAGGAAAGAGGCAAGATTGTTATCTTATGGTAGATGTCGTTTCTCAAATCCCCAACCACTCCATTTCTTATAGGCGAAAGGAAATACATACCCAAATATCGGCATAATGCGGCAAAGAAAGCAAAGACCAAATAAGCACAGCTAATGTAGAGCAAGCAAGTTACAACACCCTGAGTTTGCTTATAATAATTAAGATGATAGGCAATAAAATCAATAATCACGTCTTTGCTCAAAGCAAAATCAGGACAAGTTGCAGGGGCTTGCAGGATGCCGAACAGCACAGATACAAATGGGATTATCATCACAAAAGAAAACAACGAGAAAAAGACATATAGCAAATTAAAAGAAACGTTTAGCAGCACTTCTTTCTTGTAATTGAGCAGGTAACGAAAGATACGAAATGTTGTCTTCATTATTTATGGCACTAAAACTTGATATTGCGAACGATGGCTTCAAGTTGTATCAGTTGGTCTCGCTTGGATAGTTTAGGTGATTGAACAAATCCGTCTATCATTATCAAATTCTGCTGGTCTTTATCGGCAAAACAATAATTAACAAACGCCCCTCCCATAAAGGCTGTTATCTTTACATTCGGTTCATAAAGCATTCGCCACAAACCCCTTGTCTCAATGGCAGCAACATTGTTGTCAAGCGTTACGTTTTTTCTTATCAACGGCACTCTGCTTTCAATCCCCATAAAATTACCACGAGAAGGTCCCGGTATATGCTCCTTTGTTATCTTATTCCTTATGGCAACTATTTTATCCTCCGCAAGTAAAGATTCATTGAAGGCAGTCTTGTAAATCATCAATCCCCAAGAAACATCGGATGTTTCCTTACGAATCCACATAAAATTGTCGGTTTGTGTCGCCACATAAAAGTCTTCGGACACCACCAACGTAAAACCAAAGTGTTTCTTTATTGCTTCGGTTGCTTTAATGTTTTCTAATTTTTTGAAGGCATTGCCTATACGCTTAAATTCATTGTCATAAAACTTCTTTATTATCATATCCGCCGACCTGCGAATGAAAGAATAAAGGCTGTCTCTGTTATTGACGCTAAACTCAAAGTAGTTTTGTGGCGAAGCTTTGTAATCCGTGTATTGATAGAGTTTGTTTTGGTTTGTGTCTTTGAGGTTTATGATGATGATGTTGCGATGCTTCTGAAACATCTCAGACTTATAAAACCCGGCAGGATTAAGCTGCACGACATCAAAAATAGGTTCTGGCTGATTCAACCCTTCACATTCCTTGCCAAAATAGTAATTGATTGTGTCCCTCAACTCACCCCGATAAACGTCATCAGGCACTACCAACATCACTTCCAAAGTCTTTCCACCCGAAGAAGGTTTGCCTCCAACAGTGTCATCTTTCTTCCCTGTACAACCTGCCATCAATGCAACGGTAGTAACTGCTACAACTATTTTTCCAAACATTTTCATAAACTTTTCTTTGTTATTCAACTTGCAAAGATAGTATTTTTTTAGTAAAGCATCATTTTGAGATAATTCGCATTCAACTTTTTTGTACCTTTGCAGCCTCAAACAAAACAGGATTATGACAAAACAATATCAAAAAACATCATCACAATTTACAAATTTAATGCAACAAAATGCCATTAAAAAGTATCTCAATCGCCGAGCCGACCTCTACAAACAAATGAACAGCATAGTAATGGAGCAATCCCCCGTAGTCGTCCTTTACTACGACCAAGTGCTACGCTTTTCGCAAAAGAACATTGAAGGCTTAGAGTCCAACCCAAT
>JAISLH010000083.1 GCA_031260565.1 Bacteroidales bacterium | reverse complement strand
GGCGTTTCAGCGTCACGAAACGCCACTTTAGAAAATTGAAACGGCGTTTCGTTCTGATGAAGTGGCGTTTGACGAAAATGAGGTGAAATTCTGTCAAAATTAAGTGGAAAAATGGCGGTTTTAACCTTAATTTTGTTAATTTTTTAGTCAGATTTTGCTGTTTTTGATGAGTGGTTTGTATAAATAAAGTGAAGTAATAATATAATAAATGTGTCAATTTCTGGCGACAATTTTGCTCATTATTTGGACATTTCTATAGAGCAAAAAAATATAGAAAGAAAAAAAAGTTTCCTTATCTTTTTTTTCACTATCCAAAAACCATTATCCAATATTAATTAGTTTTATTTTCAATGCAAAATCTAATATGCTGTCCTTTTTTATTGCCTATATTGCCATAAGTTGCTCTGCTAATGAAATAAATTGTTCATATCTATGTGTGAAAAAAGTCTTGAGAAAAATTGTTTTTTAATTAGATTTTTTGTAAGGGGGCTCAAATTGGTTGAAAAATAGGCAATAAAGGCAATGCAGGTTACTTTGGGTTTTTCAGAATGAAATTTGCGATAAACTTTTTTTCCAAATAACAAAATTTTTTTGGAGTTTTTTTTTAACAAAAATAGTAATAATTTTGCTGCCTCAAAGAAATATTAAAGGATAACGAGGAATAATTTTTTTTATACAATGGATAAGGACGTTACACAAGTATGGCAAGACTGTTTGGAGATTATTAAGGATAATCTTGCTCACGAACATTTGTACCAAACTTGGTTTGAGCCAATCAAACCTGTAACTTTGGAAGGTAATGTGCTTACCTTGCAAGTGCCAAGCCATTTTTTCTATGAATATTTGGAAGAACACTATTTGGAGTTGCTCATAAAGACATTGCGAAGGGAGATAGGACCAAATGCTTGTCTGCAATACACTATTTTGGTTGATACAAGCATTAAAGACAATCCTTTTTCAACCCTCGTGCCTTCTACAAGCGGCAAAATTACAAAAGATAACAAGCCGCAGAATGCTCCATTGGACATATCAATTTCTAATCACAATGGTTTCCCTAATCCTTTCACTATTCCGGGAATACAGAAGATAACTATTCCTTCTAACTTAAACGAAAACTATAGCTTTGAAAATTTTGTTGAAGGGGAATGCAATCGTTTGGTTCGTTCGGCTGGCTATGCTATTGCCAAGAATCCCGGTCGCACATCTTTCAATCCGCTGTTTATCTATTCGGCTGTGGGGCTGGGAAAGACACATATTGCCAACGCCATAGGATTGGAAACCAAGAAAAACTTCCCTAATTGTACTGTCCTTTACATTTCGGCTGAGCAGTTTATGCAACAATTTACTGATGCGGTCGCTAATAAAGATGTAAATCAATTTCTGCTCTTCTATCAAATGGTTGATGTCTTAATAATAGACGATATACAATTCTTTATTGGTAAAAAAGGAACAGAAGACATCTTTTTCAACGTCTTTAACTCGCTTCACGGACAACGCAAACAGATTATCGTTACCTCCGACCGCTCACCTGCCGAGCTAAACCTTACCGATAGAGTTGTATCACGCCTGAAATGGGGTTTGAATGCAGAGTTATCAGTGCCTGATGTTGAGACTCGCAAGGCTATAATCAAACAAATGATAAAGCAAGACGGCGTAGAAATGACGGAAGACGTTATTGAATATCTTGCATACAACGTTAATACAAATTTAAGAGACTTACGCGGAACTTTAATTTCACTTATCGCTCAGTCATCCTTCAATCACAAAGACATAACCCTTGAACTTACCAGCCATATTATTGACAGCATCGTAAAAAGTGTGAAACAGGAGATGACAATTGAATATATCCAAAGGGTGGTTTGTGATTATTTTCACGTAGATGTCAATAAAATTTTAACATCTTCCCGCAAGGGAGACATTGCACAAGCTCGCCAGATAGCAATGTATTTTTCCCGCAAACTGACAAAACATTCCCTTTCAACCATCGGCACAAAATGTGGCAACAAAGACCACTCTACCGTCCTTCACGCTTGTAAGCAAGTGGATAATCACTACTCCGCCGACAGAAAATATAAGACTTATATTGACGAAATAGAACAGAAACTATCTAAAGTCTAATACTTTTTACTACTTTTGCCGCACAAAAATAGTAGAAGTTATGAATATCATTACCAAACACAAAAAAGGAAAAATAGTATGGCAGTATCTTATGATTGCCTTTGGAATAGCGCTGTATAGCTTTGCATGGAGCGTTTTTCTTATACCTAAACACATCATCGGAGGGGGCGTTGTCGGCTTGTCTTCGGTGATTTATATTATGTCAGGTGAGGCTTTGCCGGTCGGAGTGCTTAATTTCGTTTTCAATGCCATACTTTTGGCGATTGGTTTTAGGATTTTAGGGAAAAAGTTTGCACTAAACACCATAGTAGGTATGGTTATATCGTCCCTCTGCTTCATTTTCTTTCAGCAGGTTCTCAAAATACAGGAAGTAATAGACGTTAAACAGTTTGACAACTTTATGTCAGCAATCTTGGGTGCTGCCTTGTCGGGTATAGGTATTGGTATATGCTTCTCAAACGGCGGAAATTCCGGTGGCAGCGACATAATAGCACTAATCGTTACTCATTACAAAAACATAAGCACAGGTTCTGTTGTTATGATTGTTGATGCCATCGTCATAGCAACAACGCTGGTAATACCGGGCAATGGTATTGAGCAGTTAGTTTATTGCCTTGTCGTTCTCGGAGTCTATGCTTACACCTTGGATTTGGTGATTGAGGGTCGTAAGCAATCATATCAAATAACGGTTTTCTCACAACACAACGAGCAAATAGCCGATGCTATCCTCAGTGAAGTAAAACGCGGCGTTACCTTACTCAATGGCTACGGCTGGTACTCCAAAAGCGAGCAAAGAGTCTTGTTAGTATTGGCTCGCAAGCAAGATAGAGTGGAAATTTTGAAACTTATAAAAGCCATAGACCCCACAGCATTTATCTCCGTTACCAAAACACAGGGCGTTTATGGCAAAAACTTTGACCAACTAAAAGGTTAAAGTTTATGCAGAGGCTCTTTATTTTATGTATTGCCTGTTTGCTTGTATGCTCCTGCGGCAAAAAAGACAGCAATGACGACAAAAAAATATTCCGTTACAACGAATCGGCAAACATTTCTTCACTTGACCCTGCCTTTGCCAAAGATCAAGCAATGATTTGGGCGGATTTACAACTCTATAATGGCTTGGTAGAACTTGACAAAGACCTAAACATCAAGCCTTCCATCGCTAAAAGTTGGACAATTTCCGATAACGCCACCCTCTACCGCTTTTTCCTTCGCAGCGATGTCCGTTTCCACAAAAGCCCTCTCTTCAATACCCCCGACAGTACCCGCTATCTTACCGCCAAAGACTTTGTCTATTCCTTCAAGCGAATAATTGATGAAAAGATAGCCTCACCCGGAGCATGGATTTTTGCCAATGTTGCCGCCGATGGCTTTATTGCCGAAAACGATACGACCTTTGTCATCAAGCTTCGCAAGCCTTATGCCCCCTTTCTGGGCTTACTGACCATGCCATATTGCAGTGCCGTCCCGCAAGAGGTCGTAGAGCATTATGGCGAAGACTTTCGGCGTAACCCTGTCGGCACAGGAGCGTTTCGTTTTAAGATTTGGAAAGAGGGAGTGAAGCTTGTATTGGTGCGAAACGAAGATTATTTTGAGCAAGACCAGCAAGGCAACAGACTGCCTTACCTTGACGCCGTTTCAATATCCTTTATCATTGATAAGCAATCGGTCTTTCTTGAATTTATAAAAGGAAATATTGACTTCATTTCAGGCATTGACGCCACCTATAAGGACGAAATTCTGACTCGTAGCGGCAAACTGCAAGCCAAATACAAAGACAAAATAAACCTATCCACCGAATCCTACCTCAACACTGAATACTTGGGCTTTCTAATGGACGATAACGACAAAACCAACCCTCTTTTGAACAAACAGATACGGCAAGCTATCAACTTCGGATTTGACAGAAAAAAGATGATGCGTTACCTTCGCAACAATATTGGCTTGGCTGGCGGATATGGAATGATACCTAAGGGGCTGGCTGGCTTTGATTCTACAAACGTTATCTACAATTACAACCCTCAAAAAGCCAAAGCATTGTTGCAGGAAGCAGGTTACCCTGACGGAAAGGGCTTACCACCGATAACTCTCGCAACAACAGCGGCATACCTTGACCTTTGCAAATACATACAGCAAGAGTTGATACAATTAGGTTTGAATATAAAGATAGACGTCAATCCACCGGGAGCGTTACGTGAGCAGATAGCACAGGCTAAGAGCCGATGGTTTAGGGGGTCGTGGATTGCAGACTACCCGGACGCTGAAAACTATTTATCACTCTTTTATAGCCGCAATTTTTCTCCTAAGGGACCGAACTACACTCATTTTTCAGACAAACGCTTTGACATTTTATACGAACAAGCCCAACGAGAACCTGACCTCAACCGCCGAACTGACCTCTACAAACAAATGAACAGCATAGTAATGGAGCAATCCCCCGTAGTCGTCCTTTACTACGACCAAGTGCTACGCTTTTCGCAAAAGAACATTGAAGGCTTAGAGTCCAACCCAAT
>JAISLH010000056.1 GCA_031260565.1 Bacteroidales bacterium | reverse complement strand
TATACAAAAGTGGCGAACAACGATAGCTATTGATAAAAAAAACGAGCTATACATCTTTTTAAACCGCCGAGGTCGCAAAATAACGCGACAACATGCTTTTTCGGTCATCAAGGACTTGGCTTTGCAGGCAGGGATTAAGAAAAAAGTTCATCCGCATACTCTTCGGCATAGTTTTGCGACTGAATTGGTATCTCGCGGCGCTAATATTATGGCGGTAAAGGATATGATGGGGCATAGCAGTGTGAGTTCCACCGAAATATATACTAACTTTGACACCAGCACTCTGCGAGAGACGCTAATGCTTTACCACCCTCTTTATAACAAAAAACACGAAGAATTTGACAAGTGAATGAAAGAGTAAAATGAATGACATTATTGCACGGCATTTTATGCAAAAAAACATAACAAGCAATTAAGTTAATTGTGCTTTTTGTTGCTATTTGAAAATAAATTATTACTTTTGCACAACTTAATCTACGTAATTTTATTTGATTATGAGTAAGAAAAAATATCTTTTAGCCTTTTTGTTATTGGCTTTCTTGGCAACATCAGCCTTTTCTCAGCGTCTCAATCGCGCACCTCAAATTCGCTTTGGCGTGAGGGCAGGTCTTAATATGAGTGACCTTACTTCTGCAAAAGGCTTAGATATTTGGAATGGTCTCGGATTGTACGACAATAATCTTAAATATAAGGGTCTGACCGACACAAAGCCGTTTAAACTTGGTTTTAATGCAGGATTGACAGCACAAATCCGCATTAACGAAAATTGGTCGTGGCAACCATCGCTGCTCGTAACAACGAAGGGTTATAAGGTTAATGCCAAATACACCAACAATGCAAAGGAATACAACGTTGAAATAGATGCATCGGCGTATTATTTCCAACTTCCTGTTGATTTTGTCTATAAATATGATATGTCAAGTAGCTTGCGGCTGGTGGTACAGGGCGGTTTCTTTGTGGGCTTTGGGGCTTTTGGCTATACCGACTTTGAAGATCATTATGGCGAAGATACCGTTCCACGTCAGTTTCATACTCAGGTAAATCGTCCGGGCTACAATCCAACCACAGGAGAGCCTGTAATGGTAACCTCAGACCCTACTGTACATGGAGCACATCTTTATTGGAAAGACCGCAGTGATACTTTTATCCCGAAGGGAACGTGGCGTTTTGATGCCGGTTTGCAGATTGGCATTGGCTTTGAAGTGAAAAGTTTTCAGTTATCGTTGCAATACCAGTACAGCCTTACGCCTTTGTTCAACTATAAGACCGATTTCACCGAACGATATGTTGAAAAAGGCATAGAGGGAGTGCATAATGCTTTTGAGTATTTGGGAGAAAAAAGTCCCGGTTCGCCAATGCAGCACGTCATAAGCATCAGTCTGACTTATTATTTAGACTTTTTGAAAACTTCAAAGAGTATTCGCTGGTAGCAACAATAAACTTCATCAATCTGCGTTAAGATAAGTATGAAACGAGTTTTGATTTTATTGACATTTGTCTTCGGTTGCGGTCTGTCAGTCCTTGCTCAAAGTGACGGAATTGACACAAACAGAACGCATTTTACCTTTTCCACCGGATTAGGTGGCGGTACTGGTTTTTGGGGAGAGAGTTTCACTTCAACATTCCTTTCTGCCAATGTTTCACATCAGATAAACAACGATTTGAGAGTAAGAGCCGGAGCCCTGACCGGCAGTTTTAATTCATCCCTTATAGGTAATTATCAAAGCAAAGCCCCATATCGCAATCCTCATAACAGACAAGCGGCGGAGGTAGGAGTAGATTACAAAATCAATCCTCGCTTACAATTATCAGTAACGGCATATTTTGACCAAATAAATCTCGGTTCGTTGAACAACAACTTTCTTTCAAGCAGCCTGACCACCACTGCATTCAACGCTAACCTCACCTATAAATTTAAAAACGATTCTTTCCTTAATTTGAGTGTAACATTTATGGAAACCAACAATCCATATAACACCTTCAACCCTTACTATTTTGAGTCAATGCACAGCTTTAGCCCTATCCATCCTTTCGGTGCTTTTGGCGAAAGCAGCTTCTTTAACTGGTAATCACCCTTCGGCTAAAATTTCATCAACAACCTGCTTCACGCCTTTTGTAGCTACGGCTTGGAAAAACCGAAATCCGTTCGGAATACCAAGAGCTGTTTCTTTTGTATCAACAAGATATTTCTTGCATTTGGCAGAGCAGTAACTCAAAAGCCCCGCTGCCGGATATACATTTAGCGATGTGCCGATAACAATCAGTATATCAGCCTTGCGACACAGTTCTATAGCAGGTTCAATCATCGGTACAGCTTCCCCAAACCAAACAATAAAAGGTCGCAAAGGATAGCCCGTTTTGTCTTTCATTTCAGTCGTCTGTTCCCAATCATCAAGCGTTACAACATAAAATGGATCTGTTTCACTGCAAAGTTTTTTCAGCTCGCCGTGAAGATGTAAGACCTTCCTGCTATCTGCTCTTTCGTGCAGGTCATCAATGTTTTGCGTTATGATTTGAACATTAAACCCGTCTTCAAGGCGTACTAACTGCTTATGCCCCTCATTTGGTTGAGCGGAGAACAACTGTCGCCGCCGCTCATTATAGAAATTGCGTACCAAATCAGGGTTTCGTTTCCATGCTTCATACGTTGCAACGTCCTCAACCCTATGTTGTTCCCATAAACCATCACTATCGCGGAATGTCTGTAAGCCACTCTCGGCGGAAATGCCCGCTCCTGTCAGCACAATTACGTTTTTCATCTCTTATTCTCTGTGTTTAAGCCTTATAGCCTGCGTTAAAATATCATAAATCTTTCTTTGCTCATCGTCAAGCATTGCCCTGTGAGCCTCTATCGTTGTTTCGTCACTTCGCTTTGCCGCACCCGTCTGAATGGAGTACGGATTATGCGTTTTTACTTCTGTTATTGTGTTGTCAATCAGTGGAAAAAGTATATCAAAAGGAAGGTCGGCTGCATCCAAAACCTCCTTTGTTATGCCAAAAATATGGTTTGTAAAATTGTTGGCAAGAGTTGCCGCAAGGTGAAGGTGCTTACGTTGAGCAGAATTGATGTTATAAACCATTGAAGATATGCTTTTTGCCAGCGTTTCAAGCAAAGAAAATGTTACTTCATTGTTTGCTTCAAGGCAAAGGGGCAAAGCATTGAATGATACATCAATACCCTTCTTCAAAGTCTGCAAAGGATAAATCACTCCGCAGTTTTCAAATCTTTCTTTCAGCACGTCAATACCCGTAATGCCCGAAGTATGCACTACAATCGCCTCTTTCGCCTCAATTTTTTGTGCAACTGCTTCAATGGCATCGTCTTTTACGGCGATTATTATCAACTCTGCCCTGTCTAAAACAGCCTTTCGGGAAGACGTTTGCTTCACATCAATATCCCCTAACGCACTCAACGCCCGCTGAAAATGCCATGCGACATTGCCGCCGCCAACGATAAGAATAGTCTTTATTGCTTTCATTTTTTCTAATTTGCAGTGCAAAGGTACGTTTTTTATCCTTACGCCGCCGCAAAACGCTATTTTAATTCACTCAAACGCCATTTTAACTTAGCCAAATGCTGTTTCATTTTGCTGAAGTGGCGTTTAAAATCTGGT
>JAISLH010000124.1 GCA_031260565.1 Bacteroidales bacterium | reverse complement strand
CGAAACGCCGCTTTAGAAAATTAAGGTGGCGTCTTAGAAAAATGAAATGAAATTTTATGATTTTGATACGAGATCAGAAAAGGCTGAAGAAAGGTTTTGGCAGATTGTTTCCCAATTATAAGTATCTCTTACAAAGGTTTTTGCCGCTGATGTCAAGTCCTGTTGCAGTGCATTGTCGTTAAGCAGCTTTATTATCAAGTCTGCGTATTCTTTTGTGGTGTTTGCGACCAATAAATGTTGGTTTGCCTTTGCCTTTAACGCTTTGTTAGCCAACGCAGAGCAGATAACAGGAGTGCCTATTGCCATTGCCTCCAGCAGTTTGTTTTGAAGACCAGACCCAGTTCTCAAAGCAGCTACAAAAACCGAAGACTCAGCGTAACATTGTTTCATATCTTCCACATAACCACTCACTTTTACATTGTCAGACGCCAATCGCAAAACACTTCTCTTAGGATTAGCCCCAGCAATTAACACCTTAGCCTTTGGAAATGCCGCCCAAACTAACGGCATTATCTTAGTAATCAAATATTTGGCTGCATCAACATTGGGAACATAAGACATATTGCCGCAGAACATCACATCGTACTTTTTTTCCTGTTTTTCTGAGTATTCAAAATAAGATTTATCAATTCCATTGGAGACTATAAGAATGTTATTTCTTTGATTTGAAGCGATTTCTTGGCGGTCGGTATCGGTGATGATTGATGTCTGGTCAAAGAAATCAAGCATTGCTGCCTCATAACGCTGCAAAAGTTTCGCCTCTCTCAACAGGGCTGGCTTCAAAAACAGATTGGATATTTCGGCACGGCGTCTCATATTAGCAGAAAGAGCATCCTGAAAATCAAGAACTTTTTTCGTTTTAATGTTACGGCAGTACGCCGCCATACGAACAAATTGCACATAAACGATGTCAGGTTCTATCTCTTTCACATAGTGCTCAAAAGCCCTGATATTTCGCTTGTGAGAATAGAATCCTACCTGTAATGGAGTGTGATTGAAGATAGATTTCAGCATTCCAAAACAAGAATTTATGAAAGTGAAATTACATATTTTCAGCCCTTTGAGGTAGTCAAAGCAAAACGTTGTTTGAGTTTTGTGAAATGATTTTTGGTTTAGGCAAAACAAAAATACATCATTCTCTTTCGCCAAATGCTTCATCTGCATAAACGCCCGAAGCTTGTCTCCCTTTGTTAGCGGATAAGGGTATCGCGAAAGGAGAAAGAGAATTTTCATTTTGGCTCAATTTGTTGGTAAAGTGAAACGAGCTTTTGGGCAATGGCGTTGATGTTGTAGTTTTCGGCTACGAGCTTCGCTGCATTTATCCCGATGTTATCGCAAAACTCTTTATCAGAAAAGCATTTAGCAACAGCCTTCGCAAATTCTTCAGCCGTGTTTGCAATGATTATGTTCTCATTATTGCTGTATGGAATACCCTCAGCGGCAACGGCGGTAGCAATAACACATTTGCCGAGACTCATTGCTTCTATTATCTTAATTCTAACCCCACTGCCAGAAAGCAAAGGAACAACCATAACGCTATGACGTTGCATAAATAAAGTGCTATCGGCAACCTCTCCTACGATTTCAACATTTGGAGCTTTGTAATCCAACAACCACGGCGGCATATCACGTCCTGCAAGATAAAGTTTGGCGTTTGGAGTAAGTGAAAGCACGTCCTGCCAAACTGACTGCAAAAACCATTCTATTGCTTGCAAGTTTGGGACATAATTCATTGAGCCTATATGAAATAAAGTGTTAGCAAGTGGAAGCACATTGCTTACAATATCAGGCTGAGGCAAGCCAACGGGAACGGCAATGCAAGGACGGCGACAACCATTGTTTTTAAAGTATTCAGCATCGGCAGTTGTGGCAGGATAGATAGCGTCATAGCGATTGATGTTTTCAAGTTCGTAAGCTCGCAAAGTTAGAGCCAGATGTTTCAAATAGTGTTTCTTAAATATATTCTTTGTTGTCTTTGCTATGCGTTGCCAAATCAGGTGTTCTACATTTGGAGCGTGAAGAACGAGTCTTGCCTTCGAGTATTTGCGAACAACATCTACGTAAGGCGAAAGAAAGATGCTCTCCATTTGAACGACATCAAAATCTGTCTCTTGTTGCAATACGGTCTTTATTTTCTTTGCCATATCCTTGCTGACAAAACGTTTGACGTGATAACTTTCACCAGTAATCCAACATTCAAAAGCAGGCAACAATTTAACTCCCAAATCAACAAAAATAGCCTCAATATTAGTCTGCTCAATGTAATGTTTAGGCAAATCATCAAGATGGAAAGGGTGTTTATCGGAATAAAATGTTAGCACCTTGACGCTATTACCTGTGTTGATAAGACCTTCGGTAACGCCATTCATTCCCATTGCTCCGCCGTCAGCAGGTGGGAATGGAGGCTTATAGCATATCTGTAATATTTTCATAACTTTAATTCTCTTTCTTTTTGGATTTGAATAATTTATCTCTAACAATCTGCCACCTGCCTTGCCATTGTTCGGCGTTGAGCATTGACGATTCACTCGTGGCTTTAATGGTTAAAAATACGCCCAAAGCTAAGAATATAATGGAGCTAAGCCACATTCCAATGGCAGGGTCAATCGTCCCTTCCTTAATAAACTTCTCTCCAAACATACCGACCAAATAGTAAAGTATAAAGGCAATTATGGACACCACTACAGGCATACCCAGCCCGCCTTTGCGTATTAAAGCACCCAAAGGAGCACCTATGAAAAACAAAATAAGACACGCTGCCGACAAGGTAAATTTGCGATGGACTTCTATTTGATGTAGTATGATGGTTGCCTTGTCGTCTTCGTTCTTATAGCCACAAGATTTTATGTCATTTTGCAAAGAGGCAACGGAGTTTGTCATATAGCTTTTGATAAGGTTCTTTTGGTCTTTTGTAAGATTGTTATAAGTTGTGTCAAGCCTGTTTTGCGATGTTGAAACATTATTATTTTTAGACACTAAGGCGTTTTTGGTAAATGATTTGAGAAAAAATTGGTTAAAATCTCCATTTTGATGTCTTAAAAGGCTTATTTGGCTTATCAATTCTAAGAGATTCATCGTTTTGTAATGCCCTTTGTAGCGATCTTTGTCCGTTTCCTCAAAAGCAAAATTTGAAACATCTATCCGCACCAGCTGTTCCTTAAAATACATTCGTATAAAAGGTCGCTTAATATAGTTTTCGTCCTCTATATCCTCCTCAACCGTGAAGCCGTCTTGAAGATTAAAGACAAGCGTATTGCCATCATCTTCGCTATACATCTGACCTGATTTTGCAGTTGTAACGTTTAGATTTCCCAAATCTTTAGTATGATCATATATCATTATGTCACAGAGGTTTTCCCCTTTATTATCCTTCTTCCCAATGCGGATTACGTAGCCATCAATGTCAGAATAAAACTCGTTTTCCCTTATATTAAGGGTAGGCTTCTTTGTTCCCACTTCATACATAATAACTCTCGATTTTTCAGTAGCAGAAGGCATTATATTGTTAGAAAACCAGAACGCCAGCAAAGACAGAAACACTGACAGCAAAACAAGTGGTCGCAACACTCTCCAAAGACTTATACCAGATGCTTTCATTGCCACAAGCTCGTAACGCTCACCGAAATTTCCCATAGTCATAATTGATGCCAGCAAAACCGTCAAAGGCAACGCCATAGGCACTAATGTAGCACAAGCATAAGCTATAATCTTTACCCAAACAGACAACTCTATTCCCTTCCCTATTATTTTCTCCATACTTTGCCAAAGAAACTGCAGCAGCAAGACAAACATAGAGATGGAGAACGTAAGAGCTAACGGTCCCATGTATGATTTCAGTATAAGTTTATCAAGTTTTTTCATATCAAAACAATGTGCAAAAGTATATCTTTTTTTCTTTTAATCACATTATTTCTTCATTTTTGCAAAATAAGTGCTATTTAATTTCAATAAGACCTTATTCCAATTCAGCCAAACAAAGCCTCAGGAGAATTTAATCAGACATAAGCAGCCTATAACGTTATCACGCCGTCAAAGACCTTGACAGCCTCACCTTGTAGGAAAACATCAGTTATATCTTTATTATCTTTGTTAAGATAAACTTGCAAATTGCCGCCTTTGGTACTTGCTTTAACAACTATGTTGCCTGATAAATTATTGATGACAGCATAGATTACCGCCGCCGCCGTTACAGCCGTACCGCAGGAAAGAGTTTCGGCTTCAACACCTCTTTCATAAGTCCTAATCTTTATGCCGTTTGCCGTCTGTTGAACGAAGCTTGCATTTGTCCCGTTATGCTTTCCAAAGCGTGAGTCATAGCGTAGTTGTTGCCCTTGATTATAAACGTCTATCAAATCTAAATCCTGTACAAATGTTATGAAATGCTGTGTGCCTGTATTGACAAACCAGCCGTCTGTAAATTGCTCTAATTGTGTTGGATTTTGCATTGAAAGTGTTACAATATTGCCTTGTACCTTCGCCTCGTGATTTCCGTCAGGGGCAACAAAGATACAGGAGTTTGAAATCAAGCCTAAATCCCTCGCAAAAGCCACAATACAGCGACCTCCATTGCCACAAAACATTCCAAATGAGCCGTCAGAATTATAAAATTTCATCTCAAAGTCGTAACTTTTCTTATCAGTCTCCTGCAAGAGTATAACGCCGTCTGCACCTACTGAAAAATGCCTGTCGCATAGCCTTTTAATATCGTTTTCAGTCAATTTAACGACCTGCTTTCTAACATCTATTAAAATGAAATCGTTACCTGATGCCTGATACTTTGAGAATGCTATCATCATCACTCGTTATGCGTTTGTTTTTTTAAGGTTTGCAATTGACAAAATAACCCCCAATGCCACGCCAAGCAAAGCTGCGAAAAGTACTCTATACTCTGACGGCAGCAAAAAGGTTATCGTGTGAGCTGGAAACCAAAAAAGTGGTATAGTTCTCTTAAAGACGAAGTTCCATTGAACGTTCCAGTTGAGGTTTTTCAAGATTCTGCCAAAGGCAATGGGTGTAAAAAAGCCTCTAATTGTGCCTTTGTGCTCCAAGATGTGCGTGTCGGTAACCTTATGTATTGTCATAAAGACGGGAGCGAAAAAAGTATTCATAAAGACTGACACACAAAAGGCGTATAATAATTGAATACCAAAGCCTTGCAAGCCAATATTGCCCGCCGATAAGTCAAGCCCGCAGTAATGTAAAAAAGAAAAAGTACCACTTGCAAAAATGCTCATAGCAATAGATATTCCAACGCCCAAAATACCCCAAACGATAGCTCGCGGCAGCAATCCGAAGCCCTTTTGGTTATAGACACCCTTGCTGATTCTCAATCCAATGCTTTCACCCGCCGTAGCCAAGACCCCAAACTTCAAAAAGGCAAGCACAAAATAACGTCCGTCCTTTGCCTTGCTCCATTCCATAAACCATTCATTTAAGGGAGTAACGCAAAAGAAAAGACCAACAACGACAATCGCCGCTGCAATAAATCCGAAATCCTGTTTTTTCATTTTACTCCTGAGTTTGAGCGGACGTCAAGTCTTCTTTGCTTATCTCACTTATCTGTTCAGAGAGTTTAACAACCTGTTTGCGAGCCTGACGAAGTGCTTTGGCTAAGACGAAGGCAACATAAACGATGTAAAACAGGGCAGCCACGATAACCCAGAAACATATCCAAAACTTATAACTTGGTATCTCGTTGCCAGCTTGAATTAACTGCATTGCGATAACTAATAAGGCTGCTATTACAATGGCGAAAACGTTTTTGAAATTCTTGTTTGTCATTTTTTTATCTTTTTTCAGGCTGCAAAAGTAGTGAATTATTGTAACATAATGCTCAATCTCGCCAACAAAGCCAAAATTAAATTTTTCAAAGCCTTACTTTATTTTCACCAAACGCCACCTTAATTTTCTAAAGCGGCGTTTCGTGACGCTGAAACGCCACTTTAGAGTCACGAAACGCCGCTTTAGAAAAATCAAGCAGAGTTGCATTTTAGCAAAGTGTATAATTCTGAAAAAATAACGGCTATTGCGGGTCAATATCAACAACAATCCGTATCGTCTTATGCTTATCGGCGGCGAGGAATGTTTCATTTAGCCGCAGAATCTCCTCTTTGGCAGACGAATATGAAAGTTTTGCTTCGAGTTTGAGCCATATCTGCAAAATATAACGATTACGGACTTTGCCGATGAGAGGTTCTTGCGGTCCAAGAACTCGTGTGGAAGAAAAAATTTGGCGTATCTGTGCAGCGTAATCCGCTACGGCTGCGTCCAATAAAGATTTGTCGTTATGGGAAAGCACAATCTTCACAAGGCGATAAAAAGGCGGGTACTTGAAGACCTTTCTCTCCAAAATCTGACTATTGAACATTGAAATGAAGTTGTGTTCGCTTACATCGCAAATGGCTTGATGATAAGGGTTTGCTGTCTGTATAATGACTCTTCCCTGCTTACGTCTTCCTGCTCTGCCACTAACCTGTGTCATCATTTGAAAAGCCTTTTCGTAAGAACGGAAATCAGGGAAGCGAAGCAAAGAATCAGCATCAAGAATACCCACTGTGGATACGTTATCAAAGTCTAAACCTTTGGAAATCATTTGTGTGCCAACCAGAATATCCATCTCCCTTTTTTCAAATGCTGTTATGAGTCGCTGATATGAGTTTTTGCCCTTTGTGGAGTCCAAATCCATTCGCTCAATTCGCACATTTGGAAAGAAGATAGCAAGTTCTTCCTCAATCTTTTCTGTTCCAAAACCAACCATTCGCAAAGCCGCCGAACCGCATTGAGGACACGTTTTCAACAAAGCTTTATTGTAGTCGCAGTAATGGCAGTTTAGGCTCGCCGAAGTCTTATGAAGCGTCAGTGAAACATCACAATTAGGGCACTTAGGCACAAAACCGCAAATTTCACACTGCAAAGACGGAGCAAATCCTCTACGATTCTGAAATAAAATGACCTGTTCCTTATTCTGTAATGCCATTGCAATGTTATCCAAAAGCAGTTTTGAGAAAATGGAATGCACTTCTCCGTTACGCTTAGCCTCTTTCATATCAGCGATAAGTATCTCTGGCATAGGCACTGAGCAATAGCGTTTCTTCAATTCAAAGAGGGCATATTTTCCTGTTTGACAATTATAATATGTTTCAACACTCGGAGTCGCGCTTCCTAAGACTACCTTAGCCTGATGTTGGTTAGCGAGCCATATTGCGGCATCTTTGCCGTTGTAACGTGGCGAAGGCTCGTATTGTTTGTATGAATTATCGTGCTCTTCATCAACAATAATCAGCCCTAAGTTTGTAAAAGGCAGAAAAATAGCCGACCTTGAGCCGATAACTATTGAATAGCGATTGTTCAAATTTGATTCCTTACATTTGTTCCAAATTTCCACCCTCTCCTCTTTTGAAAACCGAGAATGATAAACCCCTATCTTGTCTCCAAAATACTCCTCCAACCGACTGATGAGTTGTGCCGTGAGAGAGATTTCAGGTAAGAGAAATAGCACTTGACGATTCTCTTTAAGCGTTTGCTCAATTAACTTGATATAAACTTCGGTTTTGCCGCTGCCTGTAACGCCATGGAGAAGCGAAACTTTGTTTGGCGGCAGTAACATTATGTTCTCAAAAGCCGTTTCTTGCTCCGCCGTCAATGAAAGTTGGTCAAGAGTTAGTGAAGCAGCATTTGCCGATAACCGACTGCGGATTTTCTTTTTGCAAATGAAGATTTCTTTCTTTTGAAGAGTGTTTAAGGTGTTTTGAGAGACATTCCTGCTTAACAAATCAGCCTTTCGCACCTCCCAGTTGCCGTTTAGCCGCAAGGCAAAGTAAGAAAGCAATGCTTGATACTGCTTTTCGTGCTTACGGTTGCTCTCTAAATCCTTAAATAGCTGCTGTAATGGTGAGTTTTTATCTTCATTCGCCGCCGCCTCTCGGTACTTGGGCAACAGCAAAACGACATCTTCTTTCTTCGGTTTGTACCTGTCGTATAGTTCTTCATCCGTAGTGAGTATTTGCTTCTTTATAAGGTTCTGAATAATGGGTAAAATGTCTTTCTCAATAGCCGTAACCTTACTTATTTCTGATATTTCAACACTTTCTTGCTTGCTTACCGAGGATAGAATGAGTTGTTCGGTAGTGTCAAGTAGTGATATATCTCCGTCAAAATCAGGATTTACTATCACCTTTGTTTCACTCTTCAAGCGGAAAGCCGCAGGCAACGCAGCCGTCATTACATCACCGATATAGCAACAATAATATGAAGCAATCCATCGCCAAAAAGCTATATTTTTATCTGAAACTATTGGTTCAGAGTCTAAAATGGCGAGGATATATTTAACACTTTGTATCTTCGGAATGCGATTATGAACTTCTGAAACGATAGCCGAATAAATCCTTTTATTGCCAAACTGAACTGCAACCCTCAACCCGACCGTTATATCACCAGCACATTCCCTCGGCACTCTGTATGTGAAGGTTGTGGGCAAGTGTAAGGGCAATATAACTTCAACAAAAAGAGTCTCTACGTTGCTTTCCATATCATATTTTACTTAAAGAGAGAGAGCAAAGGTACAAAAATTTTCTTATTTGTAATTTTTGCCCTCTTTTTGCTAGATAAGGCTCTTTTTGTATTTTTTAGTACTTTTGCAAACCAGATGAAGAAGTTATTCTTAACCAACCTTGCCTTTTTGCTACTGCTCAATGTCTTGATTAAAACGTTTTGGATATTGGGTATTGATAGGGGTGTGCAAAATGCTGTGGCAAGTGAGGATTATGGATTGTACTTTGCCCTCCTCAACTTCACCTATATATTTAATGTATTTCTTGACTTGGGTTTGACCAACTGGAACAACCGCCAAATAGCACAACATTCGCGACTACTACCAAAATACCTCGCAAGACTAATACCGATGAAAATTATTATGGCTTTGGCTTTCACGGCTATCATCTTTGCAACAGCTTTGATTGCAGGAAAGACTTCACAGAAGGAAATGACGATGTTGCTTTGGCTTTGTGTTTGTCAAATACTCGTATCACTCATTTTATATCTTCGTTCCAACATAAGCGGCTTGTTGATGTTCAAAACCGATAGCGTCTTGAGTGTTTTAGACCGATTTTTGATGATTGTCATTTGCGGGCTATTGCTTTGGACATCGGTCTTACATCAAGGCAAGTTTAAGATAGAATACTTTGTTTATGCTCAGGTGGCGTCTTATTCGATTACGGCTTTGATTGCCGCCGCCGTATGCTTATATAAAACCGGCTTTCAAAAGCTTAAATGGAGTCGTAGCTTTATGATAAGGGTCTTGAAAGATTGTTACCCTTATGCCTTGCTTACTTTGCTGATGAGTTGTTACAATAGAATTGACTCGGTAATGCTATTGAATTTACTCAAAGAGGGAGATGTAGCCTCCGCTATCTACGCTGCCGGTTTTAGGTTAGTAGATTCGGCAAATATGGTTGCATATCTTTTCTCCATAATCTTGTTGCCGTTGTTTGCCAATATGATAAAAACGAAGATAGGAGTGAAGGAAGTGGTCAAGGTCTCATTCCATATTCTTATAACGTTGTCTGTATCCTTCGCAATAATAAGCCAATTCTATACAAGAGAGATTATTAGTCTTATGTATAACAAACATATTGAGCAAAGCATAGAGGTTTATCGCGTGTTGAGCTTTTGCTTCATTCCTATCTCAATGACATATATTTTTGGCACACTTCTTACGGCTAATGGAAGCTTGCGAAAACTCAATATCGTTGCTTTTTGCGGTATGGTGAGCAATATAGGCTTTGATTTGTTACTTATTCCGCATTTTGAAGCTCTTGGGGCGTCCTATTCCAGCCTTTTCACGCAGTCTTTCACGGCAATATTGCAAATAATCATTGCCTTGCGACTTTTCAATCTCACTATAAATTTTCATTATATTCTTAAAATGATAGCTTTCATTGCCTCGCTGATTGCTGTTGGTTTTTTGGTGAAACAAATTGCCCTTTCTTGGCTTTGGCTTGTCTGCATAACTGCGGTGGTTTATGCTATCTTGGCGGTGGCTTTCCGTATTTTTTCGCTCAGAGGTATCATTGGTTTAATAAAAAGAGATTAAAAGTAGGGGCAGGGTTCGCCTGCCCTTTTTAACACATATTCTAATGTAGGGCAGGCGAACCCTACCCCTACTTTTCGCAAAAAACGGCAAAATATATCCAACACAAAGAACCCACAATGCGGCTTTTATATCAAAAAGTTGTAACTTTGCAAGCTCAAAATGAAGAAATATGATAAAAAAACTTTCAATCGTAGTACTAATATTAACAAATCAAATGATTATGGCACAGAATAACGAAGCCAAAATGAAGAATGAGCTTGCTCAAAACCCTCTTATAGCACAATGGAACACGCCGTTTGATACGCCACCCTTTGCTTCCATTAAGACAGAGCACTATAAACCGGCAATAAATTATGCCTTGTCTGAAGCAAAGCAAGAGATTGAAGCAATAAGTGAATGCAAAGATGACCCAAGTTTTGAAAATACTATCGTTGCCTTAGAGAATGCGGGTAAGTTGTTAGGCAAAATAACTTCGCTGTTCTTCAATCTCAATGAATCAAACACCGATGAGACAATGCAGGAGCTTGCAATGGAAATTTCACCCTTGCTTACAAAACACTCTAACGACATTTACCTCAACCAAGTCTTGTTCTCAAGAGTGCAAAAAGTCTATCTGCAACAAGATGATTTGCCATTGACAGCAGAAGACAGGATGTTGTTAGAGCGAACCTACAAAGCATTTGTACAAAGTGGAGCTTTAATTGATGCCAAACATAGAGAGGAATTTCGCAAAGTAAGTGAAGAGTTGGCTATTTTAACCTTACGCTTCAACCAAAACGTGTTAGCCGATAACAATTCTTACTCTCTGTTGATTAAAGACAAGAAAGATTTGAAGGGATTGCCAAAATACGCCATTGAAGCGGCAGCTGAGTTAGCCAAAAGCAAAAAAGAAAAAGGCTGGGTCTTCACTTTGGACGCACCAAGCTACATTCCGTTCATCACCTATGCCGAAAACCGCAACCTGAGAGAGCAAATTTGGCGAGCATATAACTCAAAGGCTAATCACAACGACACAAACGATAATAAGGAAGTCTTAATTCAAATTGCCAATTCCCGATTGCGGTTAGCTCAACTGCTGGGTTATGAAAATTTTGCAGCCTATCGTTTGGACAATACAATGGCTCAAAATGTTGAAACGGTCAATGAATTTATTGAAGACTTGCTTCAAGCCTCTCTTCCATTCGCTAAAAAGGATTTGAAACAGGTTTCAGATTACGCAAACGCCAATGGATTTGACTCAAACCTTCAACGATGGGATTTTTCCTATTGGTCAGAGAAATTAAAGAATGAAAAATATGCGATAAACCCTGAATTGATTAAGCCATATTTTCGTTTGGAGAGCGTAAAACAAGGTATTTTTGCTTTGGCTCAAAGACTCTATGACTTGGAATTTAGAGAAAACACGACCATAGAGAAGTATCATCCTGATGTTATGGTCTATGAAGTTTGGGATACGAAGAACGATAAGTTTATGGCAGTGCTTTATATGGACTTTTTCCCTCGTGCGTCAAAGCGAAGTGGTGCTTGGATGACAAGTTTCAGAGAACAACGCAAGGATTTGGACAAAACAGATGTGCGACCCCTTATACAAATGGTCTGTAACTTCACAAAACCTACATCAAAAGAGCCATCTCTTCTGACCTTTGAAGAGTTTAACACATTCTTACACGAGTTTGGTCATTGTCTTCACGGCATTCTTTCCGATTGTTCTTACGAAAGTCTGTCAGGAACGAACGTTTATCACGATTTTGTGGAACTTCCGTCTCAGATAATGGAGAACTTTGCCACCGAAAGGGCATTTTTGGATATGTTTGCCACACATTACAAAAGCGGAGAGAAGATTCCGCAGGAGTTAATTGACAAATTGATTGCTTCGGAGCGTTACTTGGCAGGCTGGTTATCCATAAGACAGTTGTTTTTCGGCATAATAGATATGAATTGGCACACAATTACCAAAGCATATAGCGGTAGCGTTGAGGCAATAGAAAGAAATGCTTCGCTCAAAGCAGAGTTGATGCCAATGATAGACAGTTGTATGATGTCCCCTCAGTTTAGTCATATCTTTGGAGGAGGATATGCGGCTGGTTATTATGGATATAAATGGGCTGAGGTGCTTGATGCAGACGCTTTTTCGGTCTTTAAGGCAAAGGGAATCTTCAATCGTGAGGTTGCTGACTCGTTTCGCAAAAATATTCTCTCAAAAGGAGGCAAAAAAGACCCTATGCAGTTGTACAAAGCCTTCAGAGGACAGCCTCCAACCAAAGACGCATTGCTTCGCCGCTGCGGATTTATAGATTAGTTAAGCGAAAAGACCCACCATAATACCCTTTCCCCAAATTAAAACCAAGAAAGGGCAAAATAAAGCAGGACTTCACAATAGCGAAGTCCTGCTTTATTTTGGTGTAATCAAATGTTACGGCTTCAAAATCTTCTTATAGGCTTCTGCATTGAGCAAAAGGTCTATCGCTTGATTGACTTCCTTGTCGTAAGGCAAAAGAGACTCAATACGACCCTTCTGATTATAGTAACGAACAACGATTTCTGAAAGCAGGATGTTCTTTATGTCGTCCTTAAACTTGGTAAGGTCATCGGCTTTATCGTCTTTCACCCTTTGCTGTAAGTGCTCTATGGCTTCCAATGTTGATTTGTCAAACTTTTCTTGCTCGGCTTCTTTTCTCAAATCTTCAAGTCGGCGTTCTGTATCAGTTTTATAGGAATAGTCCTTGTCCTTTATAAAATTCAAAAAGTCGTTATAAATCTCGTCAGTTATCGTAAAATCTTTTGCAGACGCTATCTTAGGGTGCTTTTTCACAAATTCGGTAGCATAATCAAAGGAAAGATACTTGGTAATAATCGCTATTGCTATGTCTGGAGCCCATTTAGATTCTATGGAAACGTCAGGCTCTATGCCCAAGCCGTCATAAACCGTCCGTCCTCCCTTAGTTTTAAACGCTGTACGTAAGGAATCGGGCATCTTTTCAGCCTTACCTTCTATATTTCTGTGAGAATAGTCAATGGCTTGGATACATCTGCCGCTTGGAATGTAATACTTGGAGACAGTAACCTTCATCTGCGTATTATATAATAAAGGTATGACGTTTTGAACCAAGCCCTTGCCGAAAGTTCTTTGCCCCATTATCACAGCTCTATCAAGGTCTTGCAAGCTGCCTGCAACAATCTCTGACGCCGAAGCAGAGTAATTATCTACCAAAACGACAACAGGTATATTGACATCAAGAGGTGGCATCTGTGTTTTGAAGTTTTGGTCGCGTTCTTTGAGCTTTCCTTTTGTTGAAACGATAGGCTGCCCTTTCTCAACGAAGATATTGACGATATTAACGGCTTCATTGAGTAACCCGCCTCCGTTTCCTCGCAAGTCTATTATCAATCCGCTTATGTTATCCTTTGATTTCAAGGAGCGAAACGCTTCTGCAACGTGGTTACCGGCTTCCTGTGTAAATTCATTCAGCTTAATGTAGCCGATATTGTTGCGAACCACTCCATAGTATGGTACGTTTGGAAACTTGATTTCTCTACGTTTGAATTTTACTTCCATTGTTTTGCCTTCCCGCTCTATCTTTATGGATATGTCAGAGCCTGCTTGACCACGCAGAACCTCCGTTACCTGATTGGAATTCTTTCCTTTAGCGTTCATTCCATTGACTTCAATAATTTCATCCCCCGCCTTCAGTCCAGCTTCATAAGCAGGCAGACCTTCAAAAGGCTCAGAAATATAAACCCTGTCGCCCTTCTGATGTATCAAAGCACCAATTCCTCCATACTGACCGAGCAACTGCATTTTCACATCTTCCATATCGGCTTCGGGAAAGAAGTTTGTGTATGGGTCAAGCTTGGCAAGCATAGCGTCAATGGCTGTCTTAACCAAATCTCCGCTTTGAATATCATCAACATAAGTAGTGTGTAATGTACGATAGACGGCGGAAAAAATCTCCAAGTTCTTGGATAATTCAAAGCTTTTGTCCTCATTATTGTTTTGATAATTGCTTTGAGAGCAGACAATAAATGGAGCGAAAAAGCAGATGATAAAAATCTTTGTTTTGTTCATAAATTCTTCATTTTACAGAGCCGCAAAGGTAATCAAAAATTACAGATTACAAACTATTAAGCCTTTTCTATACTATTTTTAAGGCAAAACATCACCTTAAATTGATACAATAATTGCACTCTTCATACTCATAATTTATATAAAACACTCATAAAAAGCAGCCATTTTTAGCATTCATTTCAGCCAAGCTCTGCTTCTTTTTCCTAAAGCGGCGTTTTAGCGTCACGAAACGCCACTTCGTGACGCTGAAACGCCGCTTTAGGAAAATGAAGCAACACTTCGCTATAACCAAATAGCAAGGTGCTGCAAAATATATGGATATGATTTATGTGATATAAAGCCCTATAATTATTTATCGGACTATTTGCGGTCTTAGTGTCATAAGAATTGAGCCGTATAGGTCTTTGGATTTGTTAAGAGTAAATCGTCAGGCGTGCCTTCAAAGATTATCTCCCCACCTTGCTTACCGCCCTCTTTTCCAAGCTCTATTACCCAATCAGAAGTCTTGATTATGTCTGCGTTATGCTCTATCACCAAGAGCGTATGACCCATTTCAACTAAGGCATCAAAGCATCGGTTGAGTTTATTTATGTCATCAAAGTGCAGACCTGTGGTAGGCTCGTCAAAAATGAACAATGTCTTGTGTTGAGTGTTACCTTTGGAGAGAAAATATGCCAATTTGACACGCTGAGCCTCACCTCCACTTAACGTAGATGAAGATTGCCCGAGCTTTAAGTAACCAAGACCAACATCTATCAAGGAGTTAAGCTTCTGAATTATGCGTCCGTTGGCATCAGAGTTGGCATTGGCAAAAAATTCCTTTGCTTGCTCAATAGTCATTTCAAGAACGTCTGCAATGGATTGCCCTTTGTATTTAATTTCTATGGCTTCTTCCGAGTACCTTTTGCCGTTACAATGTTCGCAGGGCAGAACTACGTCCGCCATAAATTGCATCGGAACGGTTATTGTGCCGTCTCCCTTGCAGTGTTTGCAACGTCCGCCGCCGTCAGAGTTGAACGAGAAATAGCCAGATGTTAATTTTCTTTGATGAGCCATTGGTTGGGAAGCATAAAGAGAACGAATATCGTCAAAAGCCCCAAGATAAGTAACGGGATTGGAACGGGTAGAACGACCGATTGGCTCTTGACTAACCATTTCCACTGCTTGGATAAGTTTGATTGAGCCTTGCAACTGACTGCATTTAGGAATGGCATCGGCAACACCCTGCAAGTGTAATCTGACAGCATTATAGAACGCCGTCTTAACAAGAGTCGTTTTACCAGAACCTGAAACGCCACAAACAGTTGTTCGTATTCCTAATGGTACTTTGAAGGTTACATTTTTCAAATTATGCTCGTAAGCATTTTCTATCAACAAATATTCTTTCCATTTACGGTAACGGTCGGGTATATTAACCATTAGTTCCTTGCGAATATACCTTGCTGTGAGTGATGTTTTGTTTTGCAACAACTGATTGAAGTTTCCTGCAAATACTACTTCACCTCCATTTCGTCCTGCACCGAGTCCTATATCCACAATATAATCTGCCGCCTCTATAACCTGCCTGTCGTGCTCCACAACAATGACTGTATTACCCTCATCTCTCAGTTGCTTTAGCACTTTCAAAAGATTGTCCGTGTCGCGTGAATGAAGTCCTATCGTAGGTTCATCAAGAATATACATAGAGCCTACAAGCGGACTGCCAAGTGAAGTAGCCAGACTTATTCTTTGTGATTCGCCACCTGAGAGCGTTGAACTCTGTCGGTTGAGTGTAAGATATGATAAGCCGACATCTTGTAAATAACCAAGCCTTGTTCGTATCTCTGCTATAATTCTTTGAGCCACCTCTCCCTCATATTCAGTCAGCGTGATATTATTAAAAAAGGCTGCAAGTTCATCAACAGGTAACAAGACCAAATCAACAATAGATTTCCCCGCAATCTTAACATAAGAAGCGTCTTTGCGAAGTCGCGTTCCCAGACATTCAGGACAGGTCGTTTTTCCAGTATATCGTGCTAACATAACGCGGAATTGTATCTTGTGATTTTCCCTTCGCAACATTTCAAAGAAAGGATAAATACCCAGAATTTTCTTATCACCATACCAAAGCAAACGCTTCTGAGCCTCATTGAGCTGATTGTATGGTTTATGTATTGGAAACTTATCGTGAGCCTTTGTAATAAAATCCTCTTTGTAGTTTTGCATCATCTCCCCCCTCCAACAATTAACCGCACCCTCAAAGATAGAAAGCGAAGGGTTCGTTATAACCAATTCTTCCGAAATATCCTCAATATGACCCGACCCCTTACAACGCTGACACGCTCCATAAACATTATTAAACGAGAAAAAATTCTCAGAAGGTTTTGTGAAAACAATACCATCGGCTTCAAAACGATTAGAAAACCTCAACTTATCATTCGGAGTAAGCACTTCACAATATCCATCACCCTCATTGAAAGCCGTATGCACCGAATCACTGAGCCGAAGATATGTTTCCTCATCATCTTTTTTGACGACAAGACGGTCAATTACCAATTTAATGTCTTCAATCTTCGTTTTGCTGCCGCTTTTCAAATAATCCTCAATCAACATTACCTGATTATCAACATAAACTCTCATATAACCAAGCTGTATCAATAATTCAAGCCGCTGCTTCAACGTTTCATTATCCCGAAGTAAGATATTGCAAAGCAGAGTTATCTTTTCGCCCTGCGGCAACATTAAAACAGAATCAACTACATTGGCAACCGAATGCCTGATTACTTCATTGCCCGAAACAGGTGAATAAGTCCTTCCAATCCTTGCAAACAACAGCTTCATATATTCATAAATCTCGGTTGTCGTTCCCACAGTTGAGCGGGGATTTCGGTTAGATGTCCTTTGCTCTACTGCGATTGCGGGAGCAATATTGCTAATTGAATCAACCTCAGGTTTATTCATCTTACCCATAAACTGCCTTGCGTAAGCCGATAAAGACTCTACATAACGCCTTTGTCCTTCTGCAAAAAGGGTATCAAAAGCCAGCGAAGTCTTTCCCGAACCGGATACGCCGGTTATAACGATTAGTTTATTGGCAGGAAGTTCCACGTCAATATTTTTAAGATTATTGACTCTTGCTCCTTTAATGGAAATTGATTTATCGTTACTTACTGGCATTATGTTTTTTATTTTGAGGCGGCAAAGTTAGTAATAAAAAATAACTTCACCGCATTTTACCAATCTTTACAGCAGGGCAAAGGTTTGAGAACGGCAAAACGAAAGACTGGAGTAGCCGCAGGATTATATTTAAGGAACGGAAATTGTCCTCCCATAACTTGTAAAATTTAATTTATTATCTGCTAAAACGAATTTATTTCCTGCTAAAACGAATTTATTTCCTGCTAAAACGAATTTATTTCCTGCTAAAACGAATTTATTTCCTGCTAAAATGAATTTATTTCCTGCTAAAATGAATTTATTTCCTGCTAAAAAAAATTTATAGCAGGTTATAAAATGATTATAGCAGGTTATAAAATGATTATAGCAGGTTATAAAAAGTTTATCGCAGGTTATAAAAAGTTTATCGCAGGTTATAATCATTTTATCGCAGGTTATAAAATATTTATCGCAGGTTATAATCATTTTATCGCAGGTTATAATCATTTTATCGCAGGTTATAAAATGATTATAACCTAATGAGACAAAATAAAAGCCCGTTGAAATCAATCAGCGAGCTTTTCTTTTTATTGTAATACCAATTCTTACAATGTATGTACCGTTTCTACAAGTTCTTTACCTGTTTCAACAGCCTTTAAGTTGTCTGGAATGAGTTTGTGATGACGTTCAGGTAATGATTTGAGCAATCCCTTTTCAATATACTCCTCCGTAACAACGGGTTTCACCTTCAGGAATGCTCCCAAAACTATCATATTAAATACCTTTGCCATACCAAGTTCAGCACTCTTCTCTGTTGCGGCAACTTTATAGATGTTTATGTCCTTACGTGTAGGTGGCTTTGTGATACCATTAGGGTCATAAAGCAGTACTCCACCGGGCTTAACGCTATGCTCAAACTTATCCAACGATTGCTGATTAAGAATGATTGCCGTGTCAAACTGACTGATGATTGGAGAGCTAATTCTTTCGTCTGAGATGATTACTGATACATTTGCTGTACCTCCACGCATTTCAGGTCCGTAAGAAGGCATCCAGCTAACTTCTTTGTCTTGCATTGCCCCAGAGTAAGCAAGTATCTTACCCATTGATAAAACTCCTTGTCCTCCGAAACCTGCGATTATTATTTCTTCTGTCATTGTATTTAGTTTTTATGGGTTATTTACTTACTTTTTCTCCATTTACTTTTATGTCACCAACAGGATATTTAGGGAACATATTTTCTTCCATCCACTTGTTGGCTGCAACAGGAGTCATCTTCCAACCCGAATTACAATTTGAAACAAGCTCAACAAAAGAAGTTCCTTTCTTTCCTTTTTGATTTTCGAAGGCTTGACGGATAGCTTTCTTTGCCTTGCGAACAGCAGCAGGTGTATGAACAGATTGACGAGTTACATAATATGTACCCGGTAGCTCTGCTAACAACTCTGTTATCTGCAAAGGATAGCCATTTAATTCAACACTACGTCCGTAAGGAGTTGTTGCCGTCTTCATACCTATCAATGTGGTAGGAGCCATTTGACCTCCTGTCATTCCATAGATACCATTATTGACAAAGATGATAACAATATTCTCTCCTCTGTTGCAGGCGTGAATTGTTTCAGCCGTTCCTATAGCCGCCAAGTCTCCATCTCCCTGATAAGTGAAAACATGATTATCGGGATAAAGTCGTTGAATGGCTGTTGCTATTGCAGGAGCACGTCCGTGAGCCGCACCTTGCGAATCAACATTGAAATAGTTATAAGCCAACACAGAGCAACCAACCGGTGCAATGCATATAGCCTTGTCTTGAATGCCCATCTCTTCTATTACTTCTGCTATTACACGATGAATTGTTCCGTGTCCGCAGCCGGGGCAATAGTGCATTACAGCATCTGTAAGCACATTTGTTCTCTTATAAACCAAATTTTCAGGTTTAATTATATCTTGATTGAATACCATAACGCTTAACCTTTAATGATTTTTTCTTCTAATGCTTCTAATACTTCGTGCGGAGTAGGAATCATTCCTCCAAAACGTCCGTAATGTTCTACCTTACATCTGCCTTCAGTAGCAAGTTTTACGTCCATTACCATTTGCCCTGCACTCATTTCAACAGAAAGCATACCTTTTACTTTCTTGGACAACTCTGCCAACTTCTTTGTTGGGAAAGGGAACAGAGTTATAGGACGTAAAAGCCCTACCTTTATTCCTTTTTCTCTTCCTAACTGAATAGCCTTTTGTGCTATACGAGCCGATGAACCGTAAGCTACAAAGAGATATTCTGCATCCTCGCAGTTTATTTCCTCAAAGCGTACTTCATTACGTTCCATCTCTCTGTACTTAGCCTGCAACTTCTGGTTGTGAAGTTCCTGTTTGGCACTATCAAGCTCCAAAGATGTTATGATGTTGTGGTCACGGGAAGCAGGTTTGCCAAAAGTAGCCCAAGGAGCTATTTTGTGTATCTGCTCGTCAGTCCAACGAGGTACATAATCACCCACATACAACTTCTCCATAACCTGTCCTATTGCTCCGTCAGAAAGTATCATCACAGGGTTACGATACTTGAAAGCTATCTCCCAAGCATCAAACACAAAGTCATACATCTCCTGAACAGAAGCAGGGGCTAAGACATACAGTTGATAGTCTCCGTGTCCTCCTCCTTTTGTTGCCTGAAAATAGTCCGCCTGCGAAGGTTGTATTGTTCCCAAACCGGGACCTCCACGAACCACATTGACTACCAAACAAGGAAGTTCCGCACCTGCAAGATAAGTCATACCTTCCTGCATAAGGCTTATTCCGGGTGAGGAAGATGAAGTCATAACTTTCTTACCTGCACCTGCACCACCATATACCATATTTATAGAAGACGTTTCACTTTCTGCTTGCAGAACGACCATTCCAGTCTTTTCCCAAGGCTTTTCTAACATAAGGTATTCCATAACTTCGGATTGGGGAGTGATAGGATAACCGAAGTACCCATCGCAACCAGAGCGAATTGCCGCCTCAGCAATTGCTTCGTTACCTTTCATTAATTTTAGCTCTTTTGCCATTTCTACTAATTTTATTAGTTTATAATTTAGTTTTATAGACAGTTATTACGCCGTCAGGGCAAACCATTGCACAACTTGCACAACCTATACATTCATCTTTGATAGGTTCTGCGTAATTGTATCCTTTGCCATTCACATTTTTTGAGAGAGCGATAACCTGATTAGGACATGCACCAAGACATACCCCACAGCCTTTACAACGCTCTGTATCAACTACGATTGATCCTTTTATTGCCATTGCTTTTTAGTTTTTGGGTTAATATTTGAAAGCGCAAATTTACAACTTTTTTTTCACATATCGTTCTTTATTACAAAAAATATCTCATAATAAGACCAAAATCATTACCTATCAAGTTTTAACGCAATGAACTCGCACTTCATTTTTATCAAACGCCACCTTAACTTCACCAAACGCCATTTCATTTTGCTGAAGCAGCGTTTCATTTTTGTTTGATGTACATCTTATTTTTATTTGATGTACATCTTATTTTCGTTTGATGTACATCTTATTTATTTTAGATGTACATCAAATAAATTTAAAACGGCGTTTGGTGAAAATAAAACGCCACTTCGTTAAGTTTAAGTGGCGTTTGAGTGAAATGAAAGACTATTTTGTTAAGGTATTGCGGCAATCAGAGTTTTGGTATAGGCGTTTTGAGGATGCAAATATAGGGTGTCGGCTTCGTTTTGCTCAACAATAACACCACTTTTCATTACTAATATCCTGTCTGACATATATTTGACGACAGCTAAGTCGTGAGATATAAAAATGAAAGTAAAGGCAAATTCACGCTTTAGATCGTTTAATAAATTCAAAACCTGAGCCTGAACCGATACATCAAGAGCCGAAACAGATTCATCGCAAATTACCAATTCCGGATTGAGTATCAAGGCTCTTGCTATGCCTATTCGCTGCCGCTGACCGCCCGAAAACTGATGTGGATACCGCTCATAATGCTCACGCTCCAAACCTACCTTTTCCAACATCTGCAATACACGCTGCTTTCTCTGTGATTTAGTGCCAATATTATGAACATCAAGTACTTCCTCTATTGCTTTACCTATCTTCATACGAGGATTGAGAGAAGAATATGGGTCTTGAAAAATTATCTGAATGCGTTGTCGCAGCCGCTGCATTTGTTTTGCGGAAACTAATGCAAGGTTTTGGTTGTCAAAAATCACATCTCCGCTTTGGTTATCAATCAACTGCAAAATACTTCTGCCTATTGTTGTCTTGCCACAGCCCGATTCGCCAACCAGACCCAGCGTTTCGCCGCGATAAACTTCCAAACTGACGTTATTAACCGCCGTAGTATGCTTATATTTGACAGTTAAGTTACTCACTTTCAGCAGAGGGTCAGAGTCATACAACATTTTGTGCTCCTGTTGCCTTTCCTTATCGGTTACAAATGAGGTCTCGGTCGTATTATTTATGAAATCGCTGACGGAAAGCAGTCTTTTAGGGCGAGCATTTTTAGGAGGACGTGAAGCCAAAAGAGCTTTTGTATAAATGTGTTGGGGGTTGGCGAAAATAGATTCTACATTGCCTTGCTCTACAATCTCACCTTTGTAAATTACGGCAACATTATCAGCAATTTTTCTGATAACTGCGAGGTCGTGAGTGATGAAAAGGACTGCAATATTTCGGCGTTCCTGCAAATCTTTTAGCAGTTCTAAAATAGCCTTTTCAACCGTTACATCAAGTGCAGTAGTAGGTTCATCGGCTATAAGCAAGTCGGGTTCGCAGGCAAGAGCCATTGCTATCATAACTCGTTGTTTCTGACCGCCTGAAAGCTGATGAGGATAAGCACGAAAAACCCTTTGCGGATTGGGAAGCAAGACCTCTTCAAATAGATTTAATACCTTAGCCTTTGCTTCTTTGCTTGTCATTTGCGTATGTGAGTGAAGGACTTCTGCAACTTGATTTCCACAACGCAGGACAGGGTTTAAGGCTGTCATAGGTTCTTGAAAAATCATTGCAATCTGACGTCCGCGAATTTTGGAATACTCTTTGGCGGAAATAATCTTTGCTAAATCTTTCTCATTATCAGCATTGAACCAAATATTACCGCTATCTATGCGGCTGATTTTTGAAGGCAAGAGACCCATAATAGCGAGAGACGAGACCGATTTACCTGAGCCTGATTCGCCAACTAAGCCTAATATTCCCCCTTTGCCAATGGAGAAATTTATTCCTTTGATAACCTGATGCCATTCGCCGTCATTGAGAAAAGAAATTCGTAAATCCGCAACTTCTAAGATAGGTTTATTGCTGTCAAAATTGGTAGCCATTTGCTTATTGTTTTATTCTATTTCCGCCTGCAAAGGTATGAAAAACAAAAGAAAACGAATGATTATTGCTAAAAAAGAAAGAAAAATTTGTGTATTTGGGAAAATCTACGTACCTTTGCACCCGAATTTAAGGGTTATAAGTTACAATGTCCCGTGGTGTAATGGCAACACAACTGGTTTTGGTCCAGTCATTTCAAGTTCGAATCTTGACGGGATAACACAAGAGAGCCAAGTTTCTAAAACTTGGCTCTCTTTATTTTGTTTAACAAACATATTCCTGAAATAGTCTTTTCTTTAGTGTGTAAAATCTTACGTGTGTAAAATAAAGTGAGAAAGCAGATAAAATGCTCCTGCTCCCGACAGGTAGCCAAGCAATGCCCAAAGGCTTATCTTCTTTAAGTACCATATAAAGTCTATCTTCTCCATCCCCATAACAGCAACGCCTGCTGCTGAGCCAATGATAAGAATACTTCCTCCTGTACCTGCACAATATGCTAACATTTCCCAGAACGCTCCATCAACAGCAAAATGTCCTATCTCTGCCACAGGGTACATTCCCATTGCAGCTGCTACCAAAGGAACATTATCAATGACTGCCGAAAGAAGACCTATAGCAATGTTGATAACATATATATTGCCTATTTTATCAAGCATACCCGACAACTGACCCAAATGCCCTGCCGTTTGAAGACAAGCCACTGCCATAAGAATACCTAAGAAGAACAGCACACTTGGAGTATCTACCTTTTGCAAAATAGCAGATGCATTTAGCCTACTATATTGTTCTTCATTCTTTCTGTGCATAATTTCAGTTATCACCCAAATAACACCTAATCCTAAGAGAATGCCCATATAAGGAGGAAGGTGGGTTATAGTCTTGAAAATAGGAGTGAAAAGCAAAGACCCTACACCCAAAAAGAATATAAGGTTGCTTTGTAGCTTGGAAATGTTACCGGTTGAGGCACTCTTAGACACCTCAGGGCGTTCAACAGAGCCTTTAATCGTAAATGTTATCGCTATCAATGGAACAATTAACGATATGAAACTTGGAATAAACGTCTCTTTCATAATCATCAATGCAGTTATATTACCTTTTATCCAAAGCATAATAGTTGTAACATCACCTATTGGAGTCCATGCACCACCTGCATTAGCCGCGAGGATAACCATACCTGCAAAGAACCATCGGTCTTTTTGGTTAGAAATCAACTTTCTTAGCAAGGCACACATCACAATAGCAGTCGTAAGGTTGTCCAGCACAGACGACATAAAGAATGTGATGATGCTGATGACCCAAAGTAGCTTCCGCTTGTTGGTTGTCGTAATCCTGTCGGTGATGATAGCAAAGCCATTGTGTCTATCCACAATTTCAACTATCGTCATTGCACCAAGCAAGAAGAATAGGATTTCAGACGTGTCGCCTAAGTGTTTAATAAGGTCTTCCGCTTCTGCACCGGGACCCATTAAGGCATAAACAGACCACAAAACTACAGCAAGCAAAAGGGCTGTTGCGGTTTTGTTAATTTTGATTGGGTGTTCCAATGCTATGAGAGCATAACCCAAAATGAAAATAACAATCATTAACGTAAAATACATAATCTTAATTTTTTAGTTATATTACTCTATTTTTTTTAAGGCAACAAAGATACAAAAAAAGATATGAAAACAAAGGCTTATAAAAATATTTTTCACAGTGCTAACAGCATCTTCTCAATTTTATTTTTAGTACCTTTGCATTCTCAAATTAAATATCAATAAAAACAAGCAAGATTATGGCAACACAATATCAAAAAACATCATCACAAATTATAGATTTAATGCAACAAAACTTCATTAAAAAGTTTCGCTTTTCAGAGATGCGAACGTGATATTTTTGTATAAATTTTATGTAACCTTATTGCAATAACGCAATATGTAGATTTATGGGGATAATATGATATTTTATCCCCTTTTTTTGTTTTTTGCCAAAATTAAAGCGGCGTTTCAGCGTCACGAAACGCCACTTTAGAAAAATGAAACGTCGCTTCGTTATGACGAAGTGGCGTTTGGGCAAAATCATTGTTTTTTTTGTAAAAATAAGATGAAATTCTGCCAAAATTAAGTGGAAAATTGGCGTTTTTAACCTTAATTTTGTTGATTTTTTAGTCTGATTTCGCTGTTTTTGATGAGTGTTTTATGTAAATTATCGTTTGGTAAAATGTAATTATTTAGGTGGTTTTTAGCAGTAATTTTATACATCATTTTGATAATTTAGGAACAAAAGAAAAAGATAGAGCAAATACCCTATCTTTTCTTTTCAATGTGTTAATGATTACTGCTATTGCTCTGGCTGTTTTGGCTTTTGCTGCTTTCTAAACTGAGAAGGCGTTAAGTGCAAAAACTCCTTGCAGAACACGGTAAGATGTCCTGAGGAAGAGAAGCCTAATTCCGCTGCAATCTGTGCAACATTGACCTCTTTGTCCGACAGACGAGTAATAACTTGTTGTAGCCTCTTCTTCTGCATCCATTTATAAGGAGTGTCGTGGAAGTTTTCAGCAAACAACCGATTGAATGTTGCCAATGAATAGCCGCATTCATCAGCCAACTCTTTTACTCTGCTGATGTCATTGTAATGTTTAAGAACCAAATACTTGAACTCCATATTCATTCCCAAGATAGGAGCGAACAAAGTTCCTATTTCCTCCTTTGAATAATAAAACCTCAACAAGAAAAAGAACTTATTGAATTCCTCGTTATGAAAGTGTTTGCAATAAACACCATCATCAATCAACTTGGTCAGCAATATCAAAAACTCCTTTACAATTTTCTTTATAGGTAAGATAGGATTATACATCTCATTGTCCTTGTTAAAAGGAGGTTCAATGTTTTCCAAACTCATCCTTTCGCAAGTGTCAATAATGGTGTTGATAGGTTTGTTGAAATTATTGACCAGCAAAAAGACCTTTGTCTTTGCTTTGATTTCACAAGGGATAGAGGACGGAATGAAGAACATATTGTTTGCTCCGATGTTATATTCCCTGTCGTTGTATTTAACGCATACCTCTCCTTTCAAAAGAAAGCAAATAGTGCTAAATCCCTTACCCAAATCAGAGCTAAGGTTATCACCATTATTTAGGTTGTACTGCTTGAAACCAATGTGATAATCAGACACCCAATTACTACAAACTGCGTGTTCTTCATAAGACATTAAAATGTTTTTCGTTCGTTTTTTTTCCATAATCTAATATTTTGTTTGTTATTTTAATTTTATATTTAATTCATCTAACTGTGCTTGCGATATGTTTGAAGGAGCATCAAGCATCACATCTCGTCCGTTGTTGTTTTTTGGAAAGGCTATGAAGTCTCTAATTGAATCTACTCCCGAAAAGACTGCACATATTCTATCAAAGCCAAAAGCTATTCCTCCGTGAGGTGGTGCTCCATATTCAAAAGCATCAAGCAGAAAACCAAACTGATTTTTTGCTTCCTCTTCCGTAAAACCTAACGTCTTGAACATATCGTTTTGCATATCTCTGTCGTGGATTCTTATTGACCCTCCGCCTAACTCAACCCCATTCACAACAAGGTCATAAGCATTGGCTCTAACATCTGCAGGAGCAGTGAAAAGTTTAGGATAATCTTCTGTCTTTGGAGCTGTGAAAGGGTGGTGCATAGCATAATAACGTTGCGTATCCTCGTCCCATTCCAATAAAGGGAAATCCACTACCCACAATGGAGCAAAATCATCTGATTTTCGCAGACCAAGCCTTGTTCCCATCTCCAAACGAAGGCAACTTAAAGCAGCACGTGTTTTGTGCTTCTCACCTGCAAGAATTAGGATTAAGTCTCCTGTCTGTGCATTAAACTTTTTGGAAATGCTTGTCAGCTGTTGCGGAGAATAAAACTTATCAACCGAAGATTTTATTTCGCCCTCCGTTACCTTAATATAAACAAGTCCAGAAGCTCCAACTTGAGGACGTTTGACAAATTCCGTCAATTCGTCAAGCTGCTTGCGAGTATAATCGGCACAATTCTTTACACAGACTCCAACAACCAATTCCGCCTCATCAAAGACCTTAAAATTAGCTCCCTTTACTGCGTCATTTAACTCCACAAACTGCATTCCAAAACGAACATCAGGCTTGTCTGACCCGTATAACCGCATTGCTTCATCCCAAGTAATACGAGGAAAAGAGCCAAATTCCAATTCTTTTTCTTTAACAAACAGATATTTCATCAAGCCTTCAAACATCTGCAAAACATCTTCCTGTTCCACAAATGCCATTTCACAATCTAATTGTGTAAATTCAGGCTGACGGTCTGCTCTCAAATCTTCATCACGGAAGCATCTCACCAATTGAAAATATCTATCATACCCTGCCACCATAAGCAGTTGTTTGAAGGTTTGAGGCGATTGAGGCAAAGCATAAAATTGTCCATCGTTCATTCTTGACGGAACGACAAAATCTCTTGCTCCTTCTGGTGTAGATTTGATTAAAAACGGTGTTTCAATCTCCATAAAGCCACTATCATTCATATAATTCCTTATAAGAATTGAAAGACGATGGCGAAGGGAAAGGTTTTGCTTCAAAATATTTCGCCGCAAGTCTAAATAGCGATAACGCATTCTCAACTCATCTCCTCCGTCTGTATTATCCTCAATGGTAAATGGAGGTGTCTTAGATTGATTTAACACCTTTATATTATGTACCTCTATTTCTATATCACCAGTCGGCATTTTTGGATTCTTGCTGCTGCGTTCGCAAACAACACCTTCCACTTGTAGGACATACTCACGTCCGAGTGTGCGGGCAAAAGAGCACAATTCTTTATTCACCTGCTCGTTGAAAGCCAACTGAGTCAAGCCATACCTATCACGAAGGTCAATAAAAGTCATCCCTCCGAGGTTACGAGAACGATGTACCCAGCCACAGAGAACAACTTCTTGTGCTTTGTTGTCAATCCTTAATTCACCGCAATTATGTGTTCTTAGCATATTTGTTACCAACTTTGAAGTTGCAAAATTACAAAAAAAAATCATATTATCACTATTTTTAGTAATATTTTTACGTCTTTTGCGTATTTTTACATAAAGTAGTTAAATTGACAACCCTTATGCAGTAGCCTTACAGACGTATTTTGTATCACAAAGCACAAGTTTAACCACAAAAAAAGGGACTACCCTAAGATAGTCCCCGAATTATGAAACAATTTTATCTAAAAAGATATTATTCGTTTGTCTCTGCTACTGCTTCCTCTACTTGAGGAGCTTCTTCGGACGGAGTTTCTGAAACCTCAACAGGTTGTTCTTCTTCACTTGCTACCTCTTCTTGAGGAGCGTTAGCCTTTTCTGCTTCTGCTCTTTTCTTCTCAATAGCGGCAAGACGAGCCTTCTTTATCTCCTCTTCCTTCTCCATAGCGGCTTTGTTTGCATCATTCTTAGCACTACGACTCTTATCTGCCTGAGCCGCAATTTTGCCTTCCTTTTCCTGCAACCAAGCGTTAAACTTGGCATCTGCCGTTTCCTGAGTTATTGCACCCTTTTCAACTCCAATTTGAAGGTGTCTTTTAAGCATTACTCCCTTGTAAGAAAGTAGCGAACGTACCGTATCAGTAGGCTGAGCCCCATTTTTCAACCATTTGCATGCTGACTCAACATCTAAATTGATAGTTGCCGGTGAGGTTAAAGGGTTATACGTTCCGATTTTTTCAATAAATTTTCCATCACGTGCTGCACGAGCATCCGCAATAACGATGTGATAAAAAGGCTGTCCTTTCTTACCATGTCGTTGTAGTCTAATTTTTACTGCCATATTGAATAAATTTTAAAATTTGAGGCTGCAAAGGTACAACTTTTTTGTGAATTACAAAAGTTTCGTGCGAAAAAAACATAACCATATTCCAAATTGAATCTAATGATACTGCATTTTAATAACTTTTTCCGTCAAAAACTATGGTCATTTTAGTACAAAAGATATGCCTTTATCTCGCTTAATTTTATCAAAACGCCGCTTTAACTTCCGCAAACGCTGTTTTATTTTCACCAAACGCCGTTATAAATTTATTTGATGTACATCTTATTTTATTTAGACGTACATCAAAAATAAAAAAGATGTACATCAAATTAAAATAAGACGTACATCAAACAAAAATAAGATGTACATCAAAATAAAATTAGATGTACGTCAAACTAAAATGAAACGCCACTTCAGCAAAATAAAATAGCGTTTGCGGAAGTTAAAACGCTGTAATAGCAAATTGTTACGCCGTTTTGGGAAAACAAGACTTAATTTTGATGAAGCAAATTAAAGAATGGGTATATTTAATGAGTGTTTTATGTGAATTTTGGACTAATACGTGCCTTTCTATCATCATTGAATTGTGGTAAAAGCCTGATTTGTTAGGGCGTTTTAGACATCAATAGTGTCGTTGCGGTCTTAATTGCTGTCAAAACAGCAAAGCAATGAAATATATCTATATGTCTGAAAATTAAAGCAAAAAAGGACATTTCAGATACGGCGAATGGAGCAACTAAAAAGAAATTTCTTTGATTTTATATTCTATTTCACAAAAATATTATACCTTTGCACCCAGTTATAAACCCTAAAAACTATAAAATCATGGCTTACAAAATTAGCGAAGATTGTGCTGCGTGCGGCACTTGTATAGATGAATGCCCCGTTGGAGCTATTTCCGAAGGAGACATCTACTGCATCGACCCATCAAAATGTACTGATTGCGGTACGTGTGCCGATGTTTGTCCTGTTGAGGCTATTGCCCCAGAGGCGTAAATCAATTTGAAAAGCCCTGTTTGATTGTTTCATGCAGGGCTTGTTTTATATCCTGACAATATGAATAACGAAGAATTAGGTCAAGCAATAGTTAATAAAAACAAATTGCTTGGTGCGGTCTATGAAAATACTGCTGAGGCGTTTGCTATCTTTAAGTCATCGGCATCAAATATCATTTCACAATTAGCAACCAAATATTCGGACAAGGATTTTACCTTTTATGACAAGGGAGAATTTGAGTTTGATATTAGATTTGGGGCGGATGTGCTGGTGTTTTCAATGCACTCAAATACTTTTGAGTTTTCTCGCTTTCACGAAGTAATGAAGCTTCCTTATATTAAGGAGGATAAGGAGCGTTCTTTCTGCGGAATGATAAATATTTATAACTTTTTGACCGATTCATTTGATTATCACCGAGAGAATGATTTGGGTTACCTTATCGGGAGGCTTTTTATAAATAAGGAAAAGCATTATTTTATTGAGGGCAAACGGGAAATAGGGTTATTGTTCAGCAATTTCAATACTTCGGTTGTAAATAAGGAGTCAATAGAATATATTATCCGTTCGGCGATGGAGTATGCTAATAATTTTGATTTGCTAACTCCTCCTTTTGAAGCGGTAAAAGTCATAACGGTAGGCGATTTTATGTCTTTACCAACTCAAAGGAAACAAATTACAGCCAAACGCTTAGGCTTTGAATTCAAGCAAGATACTGCATAAAAATAAAAGAAAATCAACTTTTTTCTTCACAAAATTTTGGTAGTATCAGAAAATGTTGTACTTTTGCACTCTCAAAAACGGATAAAATGTTTGCCCCGTTCGTCTAGTCTGGCCTAGGACGCAAGATTTTCATTCTTGAAATCAGGGGTTCAAATCCCCTACGGGGTACTGATTAAAAATTAAAGAAATTAAACTATGGCAAACCATAAAAGTTCGTTAAAAAGAATTCGTGCAAACGAAAAGAAAAGAATAGCAAATCGCTATTATGCAAAAACGATGAGGCACATGCTCCGTGATTTTAGAGAATTGACCGATAAAGTTGAGGCGGAACAACAGCTCCCTAAGCTCGTTTCTACTATTGACAGATTGGCAAAGAGGACGATTATCCACAAAAACAAAGCTGCCAACTTGAAGTCAAAATGTATGAAAAAGGTAGCCACTCTTTAAGAATTAAAATCTGATTAAGTTATAATAGCTTCTTCATAACAAAGTGAAGAGGCTTTTTTGCATTATGCAGTTTATAGACACTCATTCCCACTTATACGACAAGGTTTTTGCAGATGATATTACGCAAGTTGTAGAAAGAGCAAAGGCAAGCGGCGTTTTCAAAATTTTTCTACCCAATATAGATGAGCAGAGTATTGAACCGATGTCGTCATTGGCTCAAAGGTATGATTGTTTTGAAACTATGATAGGTTTGCACCCCACATCAGTAGCACCGGACATTGAAAAGCAGCTGCAAATTCATAAATCGTATCTCCATAACCCCAATTCCTTCATAGCAATAGGCGAAATAGGCATTGACCTGTACTGGAGCAGCGAGTTGAAAGAGCAACAAATCTTTGCCTTTGAGCAACAGATGAAATGGAGTTTTGATTATAATCTGCCAGTCGTTATTCATAATCGCAACGCCTTTGACGAAATTTTACTAAGTCTTTCAAATCTCAACCGCAAAACTTATAACGGCATTTTCCATTGCTTTTCTGGCAACTTGCAACAGGCGGAAAAAGTGATTGAAATGGGCTTTGTGCTTGGCATAGGTGGCGTTGTGAGTTTCAAAAACAGCGGATTGCAGCAGGTTGTTGAGCATATCCCGTTGGAGAAACTTGTCCTTGAAACCGACTCTCCCTATCTTGCTCCCGTGCCTTATCGTGGCAAGAGAAACGAAAGCTCTTACATTCCTCTTATAGCTCAAAAAATTGCCGATATTAAGGCTATTACCCTTGCCGAAGTTGCCGAGCAAACCACTCAAACAGCGTTAAATATCTTCCTTGTTCAATAAAATTTTTCTGTAATAAAACATAAATCCGTATCTTTGCAGCCTTGAATTGTTTATTTTTGGCTTAATTTATTATAGATATGCTTTCAATATATTGGGTGTTGGCAGGGACGGGTTTTATCTTTGCTATGACTTGCTTAGGTGCTGCAATGGTCTTCTTATTTCGCAAAAGCACCAAGCCTGTTTTCCAAACCATTTTTCTGGGCTTTGCTGCTGGAGTGATGATTGCGGCATCTGTCTTCGGGCTTCTGCTTCCTGCCATAGAGAGTGCAGGCAAGAGCGGTATGATAGAGTGGCTACCGGCAGCTGTAGGCTTTGCTGCCGGAGTGCTTTTCCTGTTAGGATTAGACAAAATAATCCCTCACCTTCACCCAAGCCTCAATCTGCTTGAAGGTCCTCACTCTTCAATGAAACGAACCACGCTTTTAGTCTTTGCCGTTACTCTTCACAACATTCCCGAAGGTATGGCGGTGGGCTTGTCCTTTGCTTTGGCGGCTCAGAACCCTGCTGATACTTCATTATATTTTGCAGCCGTTGCCTTAGCACTTGGTATCGGCATACAGAACTTTCCTGAGGGAGCTGCCGTTGCCCTTCCTCTGAGACAGGAAGGAATGAAGAGTCGTAAGGCTTTTGGTATGGGAGTGTTATCTGGAGCAGTTGAGCCGCTATTTGGTATCCTTATGGTGGCAATAGCGTCATTGATTGAGCCGATAATGCCTTATATGCTGTCCTTTGCAGCAGGTGCTATGCTATATGTTGTGGTTGAGGAGCTGATACCTGAAGCGCATTTGGGCGAACATTCAAACATCGGTACAATATCTGTTATGGTCGGCTTCTTAATTATGATGATATTAGACGTTGCCTTAGGCTAAGAGACGGAATAGCTTTACAAAGTTAAGAAACGCCATTTTAATTTATTAAAGTGGCGTTTTATTTTCACCAAACGCCGTTTTAAATTTATTTGATGTACATCTAAAATAAATAAGATGTACATCAAATTAGAATAAGACGTACATCAAATTAAAATAAGACGTACATCAAAATAAAATAAGATGTACATCAAACAAAAATAAGATGTACATCAAACAAAAATGAAACGCCGCTTCAGCAAAATGAAATGGCGTTTGGGTAAGTTAAAGTGGCGTTTGGTTGAAATAGATAGTCTAAAGGATAAAGCGAATGAAAATTATGAGAAAGTTATTCAGGTTTATATCCCGTTCTTACAGGCGTTTAGCATTTTGAATTGAAAGAAAATTAACTTTTTTTGCCATTTTATGTTACCGAGAGGCATTTTTAAGTGTTTTAAATGAAGGTAAAAGCATTATGGATTGAATATTGTTGGGCTTTTTATGAAATAAAAGACGGCTTTGTTGCTCATTTTGCGGTTTTTGTTTATTTTTGCTGTTCTATATAATGGGGAAATGTTTAATATTTTTAGAAGATGAAACGAATTATTTTAAGTATATTTTGCTTTGTAGCAATGATTTGTAATGTTTTTGCTAACACATCACAATACAATCCGCCGACTAATTTGTCGGTAAGCGAATTGTACCAAACCGAAGCAAAATTGTCGTGGAATGGTAGCCAAAACGCTGTCGGTTGGATAGTAAATTATAAAGTTTTACAGGCGGAGGAATCAACCGAAATAACATTGGCGGACACTGCTGTTGAATTGCAGAGCCTTGTTAGCGGATTGAGATATATTTGGAAGGTGAGAATGATTGATGATGACGGCGACACAACCGATTGGAGTCAGATAGCAACGTTTGTTCCTCTTGGTTCGGAGTCTGATTGTGAGCCCGTTGAGCAGTTATTGCTTGACAATATGAGTTCAAGTGGGTTGTCTGTTCAATGGGATCCTGCTTTGGGACAGACATCTTGGGAGGTAGTTTGCGGGCAAGTGGGTAGTAATCCAGCCTTTGACGGGGTGAGATTTATAACACCAAACTTAAATCATAGCTTCTCCGGTCTGACTTCTGCCCAAACCTATCAGATAGCAGTAAGAGGAATATGCAACGGCTCGGTAAGTGATTGGAAATTTATAAACATAAAATATGTAGAAACGGATTATCTTTGGGACTTACCAATACAAACAACCTTTGAGACGGAAGAGGAAAATGCCAAAATAGGTTTTATAAGTGGCACATCAAACCCTTGGGTTATAGGCACAGCAGAAAATGCTACAAATATGGGAACGCAATCGCTTTATGTCTCTTCTGATGAGGGGCTAAGCACTGCTTACATTGCTGACACAACTATCAGTTATGCTTTTATGGATTTTTATGTGCCCGAAACGGCATCAAGTTATTACATAGATTTCAAGTGGAAGAGCAACACCAACAACGCTAACGATAAGTTGAAGATTTATATGCTTACCGACAATTCTCAGTTAAGTATTAACCAACCGCCCGCTAACGATTATGTTATAGGACAGGCTCAATACACAGGTAACCATACCGAGTGGCAGAGTGAGCATTTAGAGATGCCAGCAGACCTTTTCGGATACACAAAGAGGGTAGTATTTGCATGGACAAGCACATTAGCCAGTTCAATGGCTGTTGCACTTGACGATATTTATATTACAGGTCGTTATTGCCCTGCTCCGCACGATTTGCAACACAGCAACATCACCAACGATTCAGCAACTCTAAATTGGCAATCAAACCAAGACCAGACTCTTTTCAACCTTCAATACAAACAAATCAATGACATCCAGTGGCAAACGATAAATGGGATAACGCCAAACTATATTTTGGGAAATTTAGATGACAACACAACTTATTTATATCGTATTCAAGCCGACTGTCAAACCGAACAAAGTTTCTGGTCTGTCATAGACACCTTCACGACTGACATTATCATTTATCCACCGACAGGTTTAAGGCTTACAAATCTTATTGACACTGCTGCTACCGTTCAATGGGTGGAAGGTAATGGTGCTGACCGCTGGATATTTGAATATAAGGCAATAGCAGGGTCGTATATTACGGAGGAGTTATTTAATGCCGAAAAGACGCTTGATAACCTTGTCCCTAACACTTCATACATCGTAAGAATAAGAGCCCTAACGCCAAATAACGATACAAGCGGTTATAGCAATGAGTTGATATTTCAGACTTATTGTACCATCATTGACAACTTCCCTGTTGTAGATTTAATAGACACAACTCGCTGTTCGGTTGATGGATATTGCGATGTAGAGCAATGCTGGCGAAGCAATGCCGATACGCTTTTCTCACCTTATTATGATTTTTTGCCGTTGGCGTCTCCTAAAATGAGTTTTCAATATAAGAGTACTGCACCTTGCAAAGTTCTAATCTACACCGAAGGTAATGGTTATTCGTTACTTGAAAATCTACCTGCCTCTGCCGACTTGATAACCAAGACCTATAGTCTCATTACTTACGAAAACGAGCCTGTTGTCAGGTTTGCGTTTATCAACCCGTCATATTCTTCTGACTTAAACTATGGTTTTGAAGTCCTTAACTTCACAATAGAAGATGTTTGTGTCAGTCCGCAGCAGCTGAATATCGTTTCATTAAACAGGCATAATGTAGTGGCTGATTGGGACGTCTTTGCCAACAATATAGAATGGGAAGTGGTGTTGAAAAATCTTACTAATGGAGACAGCATAAGGCAGATAACAGACGTTCATCCTTGGTCTTACAACGGCTTAACGGAGAATAATGAGTATTTACTGAAAGTTCGTTCCATCTGTTCAGCAGGAGACTCGGCTGATAATTACACTGAATTGAGTTTTACGGCGATAGACGATATTTGTATGCCGCCTGCCAACTTCCATTGTGAGTTTTATTCTGACGGAAGTGAGCATAATATTATCTGTTCTTGGGATAGTGTTGGTGATATATTGCGTTGGGAATTGGAATATTGGTCTGAGTATGCTATGGACCCAACTTACGATACCCAATGGTTGAGCAGTGAGCATATAATAAGAGATGTCTTTGTTAATGAAACTTATAAAGTTCGCATAAGGACAATTTGCTCTGCCGACAGAGCACCAAGCGAATGGAGTAGTTGGTCTTATTTGACTACAAATGCTCTTTCAGCGGCAGCCTATGAACAAAGGAGCTTTGAAGTCTATCCAAACCCGACTCAGGGCGTCATAAACATAAAGACAGACTTGCCTGAACTCAAACAAGGTCAGCTTATAAATTCGCAAGGTGTGGTTTTGCGAACTTGGGAAAGCCTGCCTATGCAGATAGATGTCTCAAATCTTTCAGCGGGAGTATATTTTATAAAGGTAATGATAAATGATATACCTGTCAGCAAGCGTTTCACAATAAAGAAATAGAAAAATAATGCATTAAAGCAGCGTTTTATCAAAGTAAATGACTTATTTACTAAACTTTTTGTACTTTTGCACCGCATAAATTAAAAAAAAGATGAAAAGATATTTAGGTTTTGTATCTCTAATAATTGCTTTTACGTGGCAGATGTGCGGTTTTGCTCAACATAGTCCTGCTACTTGGTCGTCCCAAACAAAGAAGGTGAATGACTCTACTTACGACCTTGTGATGAAAGTGAAGTTAGACGATGGTTGGCACGTATATTCTCAACGTACAAAAGGCACTGAGTTACCGATAGAGTTCGTTTTTGAAAGCGGAGCGTATGAAAAAATTGGCTCTGTTGCCGAATTAACCAAGCCAAAGGCAGAATACGACCCTTATGCCAAGGATACAACAAGATATTTCTCATCTTCGGCATCGTTTTCGCAACGAATAAAGGTCAAAAGTGTAAAGGATATAAAGGTGAAAGGCTCTGTTACCTTCCAGTTATGCGAAAAGGGGCAGTGCATACCTCCTGACGATGCAGAATTTGTTTTTAACGTCAAAGGCAACCCAAAAACCACCGACACCATTGTTACAACGCAAGTAACAGATGAAGCAACCAATGCCGCAGAAACAACTACTACCACTATAAAATCAGCAACGCAAAGCTCAACAACGCAAGAGGGTTTCCTGAGCAACGATATGAAGGACAAGGGTCTTTTTATGATATTCCTAATCTCTTTGGGTGCGGGATTAGTAACGCTTATCACTCCTTGCGTCTTTCCAATGATACCGATGACTATTAGTTTCTTTCTCAAGGGACACAAGAGTAATAAACAGGGACGGCGTTTGGCTTATGTCTTCGGCTTGTCTATTATCTTCATATTTGCAGTCTTGGGGCTGGCTCTTACGTTGATTTTCGGCGACCAAGCAATGTATCAAATCTCTACCCACTGGCTACCGAACGTTCTCTTTTTCGCGGTCTTTATGGTCTTTGCTCTTTCGTTCTTTGGCTTGTTTGAAATCACGCTACCAAGTTCTTGGGTCAATAAATCAGACAAACAGGCGGACAAAGGCGGTTACAAAGGGGCATTTTTTATAGCTCTGACCACCGTTCTTGTCTCTTTCTCCTGCACAGGTCCTATTCTCGGAATGGCTCTTTTGGGTATAGCTTCGGGGGCAAGTAATAGCTTTGTCTTTCTTGTCTCTATGCTTGGCTTTGCGATAGGTTTCGCTTTGCCTTTTACGCTTTTGGCGATGTTTCCTGCTGTTCTGAGTAAAATGAAGTCTGGCTCATGGCTCAATACCGTTAAAATAGCGTTTGGCTTTTTGGAAATAGCGTTTGGATTGAAGTTTTTGTCTATGGCAGACTTGAGTGCGAATTGGGGATTGCTTTCTCGGACAACATACCTCTGCTTATGGATAGTAACCTTTGCGATGTTAGGCTTTTATTTGCTCGGAAAGTTGAAATTTAAGGGTGATAGCGACTTGAAACAAATATCAGTAGTGCGGCTTTTGCTCTCAATAATTACCTTTTCCTTTGTTGTCTATTTAGTACCCGGTTTATGGGGAGCACCTTTGAAAGCAATATCAGGTTATATTCCTCCAATATCAACGCAGGAATTCAACATAGAGAAACTTATTGCAGAAAACGGAGGTTCAGGCACTGTCTCATTGGAAGCAGGCTTGCCAGCAGACAGAAAATATGCTGCAATACTTCACTCAAAGAAAATAGACACGCCGATAGGCTTTGAGGCATTTTACGATTTGGAAGAAGCGAAAGCGTATGCCAAACAAGCAGGCAAACCAATCTTCATAGACTTCACTGGAAAGACTTGTGCAAATTGTCGGGAAATGGAAAGCGATGTTTGGACAGACTCAAAGGTGAAGAAGATGCTGCAAAATGACTTCATTATGGTTGCTCTTTATTGTGACGAAAACACTATTAAATTGGCTGAAAAGGATTATATTACCAACAAAGCAGGCAAACAAATCACCACTCTTGGGCATAAAAACCATACCTTCCAAATGGAGCGGTTCAATGCCAATGCTCAGCCTCTTTATGTGATAATGGACAGTGATGAGACCCTGCTTACCAAGTCGCCAAAGCCTTATGACCGCAACGTTGATAACTTTGTAAAGTTCCTTGAAGAGGGATTGGCAAACTTCAATAAGAAATAATGCCAGCTAACAGCGGTTTTGACTTTGTAGCTCTTGACTTTGAAACAGCACACCTCTATTTCCCTTGCTCCTTAGGCGTGGTTGTGGTACGCAACTCCGAAATCCAATGTGTTAAGAGCTGGTTGATGAAGCCTATCTGTTATCCTTACTTTCATTTTTATGCACAAAAAATTCACGGAATACATAAGCAGGACGTTGAATTTTCCCCTTGCTTTGACGGACTTTGGGAAGAAATAAAGCCCTTTGTGGAAGGGACGACTCTTATTGCACATAACGCTGCTTTTGATATAAATGTGCTGCGTAAAACTTTACAATACTATCATTTAACAAAGCCAAAAAGCAACTATCTTTGCACTTATCAGATTGCTCGCAAGACTTGGAAAGAGCAATCAAAGTTTTCGTTGGATTTTCTTTGTAATCAACATAATATCATCTTTGAACACCACAAAGCAGACCAAGATGCAATAGCTTGTGCCAAACTTTTCCTGCGAGAGATGGAGGTTTTGGAAGTGTCTTCATTTACAGAACTGAAACGCAAGCTGCAAATCCGTTCGCCAAAAGTCTAATTTCTTGCCCCGCATTTTTACTACGCTTAATCCAAACGCCGTAATAAAAAACTAAAACGCCGTTTCATTTTCCTAAAGTGGCGTTTCAGCGTCACGAAACGCCGCTTTAGAAAATTAAGGTGGCGTTTTAATAAAACAAGGTTTTGTCAGGGTAAAATTTATGCTCAAAAGGATGTTGTAGATAAGCAGTTGGTATAAGCCATATATAGGTTTGTGGCAATAGTATTTGCTTTTGATTTTATAAAAAACTCATTAAATTTTGTGCATTTAGAAAAAAGACGTACCTTTGCAGCCTCTAAAAGAGTTATTTATTAATAAACAAATGATATAATTATGTTTAAGAAATTTGTGTTAGTTGCCGCTATTCTTGCGGTAGCAGTAGTGATGCCTGCAAAGGCTCAAAAATTAACGAAATCTAACTTTCGTAATCTGGAAATACAAGCCCCATTGGGTAATGGTTGGGCAAAATCCACAATCCTTAATCAGGATGAAAATGGCAATGAAGCATCTTTTGGTATAGCTTCTGCAGATGAGAATGGCGTTAAATATGTAAAGGTTTTGTGTCATTACAAGGCTACGGACGTTGTAGCCTTTATCACTGATATGGCTTCCGAAAAGAGCCGTGAGCCGAACTTTAACTATATGTCCATAGAGCAGGTAAAGGACGCAAAGATTGGGAAACAGAACGCTAAACTCCTTACTTATAGTAACAGCTACCTGAATGAGCCTTTCGTAGGTGGTATTTATGGTTTTGTAAAGGACGGATACACTTACACAGTTGAGTATTACGGCGAAGACAATCCAGCAGATGTTAAGTTAATAGGCAAAATCATTCAAACAATACGTGTAGATGTGCCTGAGATAGACCCTACTATTGTTGAGAAAGAGGAGCATTTTGCTCCAAAAGAGGCAAAAACTCAAGAGGAAGTAGCTGCTCAAAGTCAGAAAGAACAAGAGAAAATAGCGAAAGAGCAGAAGAAAGCCGAAAAAGAAATGCAGAAGGCGGAGAAAGAGCAAGAAAAGCAAATTAAAAAGGCAGAAAAAGAGCGTAAAGACGAAATAAAGAAGCAAGAACAGGCTGCCAAAGACGCTAAAAAAGCTCAGAAGGAACAAGAAAAAGAACTGAAAAAGCAGAAGGCAGCAGCTAAACAAGCCGTAAAGGCAAAGGAAGAAGCCGTAAAGCAGCAAGAAAAAGCTATTAAAGAGCAAAAGAAAGCCATAAAAGAAAAAGAAAAGATTGAAAAGCAACAGCAGAAAGAGGCTAAGAAGGTGATGAAAGAGCAAAAAGCTGCTTTGGAAAGCCAAATAGATATGATAGATCAAGAAGAAAAGGCTTTCAAGGAAGAAAAGAAATTGGTAACAGAGCCAACAAAAGAGCAGAAAAAGATTTGGAAAGAGAAGGAGAAAAGCCTTAAAGATAGAAAAGACGCTATAAAGAGACAGATAAAGGCTTTGTAGTGTATTTTCTTGATGTTTTTGTTTATAACAAGACCAAATGAATAAAGTACTATATAGTATCTCCTTTGCTAAAGGCAGGAGAACTTATTTCTTTGATATTAACGAAAGTTCATACGGAGATTTGTACTTAAATATTTCGGAGACAAAGAAAGTAGATGACGACTTTGAACGTCATAGGTTGATGATATTTGAGGAGGATATGAAAGACTTCCTTAGTGGCTTTAACAGTACTATTGAAAAATTCAAAGAATTAAAGACTGCGAAGGCAAATGATAAAAAGCGTTCTTCTGAAAAGGCAAAAACAGATGACGACAAACTTAAAGTGCCTTTGGTTAAGAAAAATCAATAGAAGATAACCACAACAACAAGGTTAGGAAATTGCTTATTTAAATCTTAAATAAACCTCCCTTTGTTCTGAATATAGTTCTGTTGATAGCAATGAGTATTACCAAAAAATATTGGCAAGGTTGTATGTGGCGAAAGCCAGCAGCCAAGCTGTGAGCGTTGTATATACAACGAGGAACGTTGCCCACTTCCATTTGCTCTCTTTGCCTGCAACCACAAAAACCGATAAGCAAGGGAAGTAAAGAGCAATAAAAACCAGCAAACTTAGAACAGTCGGAATTGAAAAAACTATCTCTCCCGCCTTTGCTCCATTTGGGTAAGTTGCGTGTTGAAGTCGGTTGCTTAATTTGTTGTTCTCTTCCTGCGATTGTTGATTTTGAGAAATTGAAGTGGCGTTTTGCGGCTGTGAATTGTCATTATAGAGTACCGACATAGTACTTACTACTAATTCTTTGGCACTTATTCCCGTCAAAATGGCAACATTAGTTCGCCAGTCAAAGCCCAGAGGCGACAAAACGGGTTCTATGCTTTGCCCTATCTTGGAAATGTAACTTTCATCTACCTTTTGAGTATCTTTTTGCGGGAAATACATCAGAGACCATACTATAACGGATGCAATAAGTATAATTCCACCCATTTTTTTTAGGTATTGACCGGCGCGAGTCTGTATGTTACGCCACACACTCTTAAAAGTAGGGATGCGATATGGCGGTTGCTCCATTACAAAGGGACTTTCTTTGCTGCGAAAGAGCGTTTTGTTGAACACCATTGCAAAAAGGATTGACAGAATGACCCCAAGCAGGTAGAGGAGGCAGATAATAAGGACACTATTACTTGGAAAGAATGTACCAACAAGCAGTATATAAACAGGCATACGGGCAGAGCAAGACATAAAAGGTATGATGAGCATGGTGAGAAGTCTGTCCTTTTTGCTGTCTAATGTTCTTGTTGCCATAATAGCAGGCACGTTGCAGCCAAAACCCATAATCATTGGGACGAAACTTTTGCCGTGAAGCCCTATCTTGTGCATAAGTCTGTCCATAAGAAAGGCTACCCGCGACATATAACCGGTCTGCTCCATTAAAGAAATGAAGAAAAAGAGTATAAGTATGTTTGGCAGAAAGACAATGACACCTCCTACTCCCGAAACGACACCCTCTATCAGCAAATCGGCAAACCAGCCCGAAGGTAAGAATGTTACAAGCCAGTCAGACAGCAGACCAATACCGCTTTCTATCCATTGCATAGGATATTGCCCGACTTTGAAGGTGCAGAAAAACATTAGCCATATAATAAAAGCAAATATTGGGTAGCCGAGCCACGAATGGAGGAAGATATTATCAAGTTTTTCGGTGAGTGTTTTAGGTTTTTGTTTGATGTTTTCTTCGTTTGGGTGAAATGTTTCGTTCAAGGCGCCGGAGATAAAGCCATATCGGGCGTTGGTTATTATGGTTTGGCTGTCGGATTTGTAGATATTCTCTATCTTTTTGACTGATTGCTCGGCTATTTCGTGTAAATCGGCGTGGTCTTTCCATTTTTCCAATTCATCAATTACTCTTTTATCCTTTTCTAAAAGGTGAATGGCAAGATAACGTGCAGCAATGGTTTCGGTGTATGAGGCACTGGAATGGATTTTTCTTGCCAACACATCAAGGCTATGTTCAATCTGCTCTCCATAATTGATATGTACGTGTCGCACAATCTCATTTCGCTGGTTTATGATGTCAATAGCTGTATCCAAAAGTTCATTTATGCCCTGTCTTTTGCTGGCTACCGTTGGCACAATGGGGACTCCTATCATTGAACCGAAGAGTTGATAATCAAAGTCGTCTCCTCGTGCCGCCAAATCATCATACATATTTAACGCTATCAACATTCGTATATCCATATCTATGAGCTGGGTGGTCAGAAAGAGATTCCGTTCCAAGTTTGCAGCATCTAAGATATTTACAACCAAATCCGGCACCCTTGAAGTGATAAAGGACGTTACTATATCTTCGTCTTTGCTGTACGCATCAAGGCTATATGTTCCCGGAAGGTCGGTAAGGTGAAATGTATAATCTTTATATTGAAATGTTGCTTGCTTTATATCTACTGTTATGCCTGTATAGTTTCCTACCCTTTCTCTATAGCCAGATAAGGCGTTGAATAATGATGTTTTCCCTACGTTTGGATTGCCTACAAGGGCTATTTCAATGGTTTTATTCTTCAAAACATCACTCCGCTTGTTCAAATTGCTGATACAAAGGCAATCATCACTATCCACAACCCCACTATAGCCAAAGCCCATATTATCTTCCGTCCTTTCTCCGCAAGGCTCTACCTCCACCAAAGCTGCATCCTGTTTTCTGATACTTACTTCCGAGCTAAGAATACGATAATTTACGGGGTCGTTAAAAGGAGCGGACATCATAACCTCAACAACCGTTCCTCGCACAAAGCCCATTTCAGTAAGCCTTCTAACGAAGCGGTCGCGTCCTTTAACTTTTAGAACTATTGCTTTTTCGTTTTGATGTAGTTGATTAAGGGTTAGCGGTAATGGTTGTTGATTTTGCTCCGACATTTTTTTTACTTCATTTTAGAGGCTGCAAAGGTAATGGTTTTGAAATCAAACAACAATACCTAAATGTAGTGATTTGTGCTAATAAACCTCCGTTTCAAAGCCCAAAAATTTCAATCTGTCGGCATAATTTTCCAATTCCTCTGTGCTTAATTTGATAAGGCTTGTGTTAGGTGTTGCTCTGTCAATACCATAGAGCATTATCCGTTTGGGTTTTATTGCTTTGATGATTTTCATATACGCAGCAAACTCCTCATCTGTTGTATTGTCTATGCCGTCCTCTTCGTTTGACGAACGGGTAAGAAGAGTCTGGATAGTAGAGCCTTGCCCGAACCTGATAAGATTTTCAACCAATTTATCAAAACTAAGAGTTGCTGCCCTGTTTATGCGTTTGTACTGCTCGGCAGTGCCACAATCCAGCTTCAAAAGAAGGTTATCTATATACCGAATGGCGTTTCGCACTTCTAATTTGCCAATATGAGTTGCGTTTGTCAGCAAAGAGAGCTGAGCTTGTGGTATATATTCGGTTCGAAAAGAAGCTATAAACTTGCAGATATTCGCAAAATCGGGGTGAAGAGTTGGCTCGCCATTACCACTAAAAGTTATGGAGTTGATTTTCTTCATTTCACTTTTATCGGTTTTTTTGACAAAGTCTTCAAGACTTAAAACGATGTCGTGAATGGATGGAAGGGTGTGTTTTTCGCTTAAATCCTTAGTGTTGAACCCGCATTCGCAATAACAGCAATCAAAGTTGCACACTTTATAATCGGAAGGTAACAGGTTGATACCAAGACTTGTGCCAAGTCTTCTTGAATGTATCGGTCCGAAAACAACGTTCTGAAACAACATATCTTATTCTAAATTTTTGACTGCAAAGATACAAATTTTCTTTTGAACATAGGACAAAAGCCGAATCTCATTACACTATAATAAAACGCCATTTGGCTAAAATAAAGCAAGGCAATAACGTCCTACAACTGCTGAGAAATATGCCTGTTTTTCACTTCGTTCAGGCGGCTGTAAAGGCTGGTGCGGAGTTGCTTTAGACGGCGGAAAGGCTCTTTACGGCGAAGACGAAGGAATATAATATCACTGTAAAGATACCGCAGACGCTGATAATAATACCATGCAAAAAGTATCAAAAGCGGCGACACAAGCAGATAAGCCAAAGCAACAAAGATATTGAAGACGAGGCTAAGTGTTAGAAATAAGCCGCCATAAAGCAGAGGTACTGTTAGGAAAACCGCAGAGCCTATAAGCATCGTTGAGCGGAACATTTTGTCCGTCATTTTTCTTGTGATTACCTTTGGAAAAGTGTATATCAAAATATTAGGCACAAGAGAGACTATCCACAAAGGCAGCAATAATAGCAGCAAAATGAAGCGTCCAGCAACTAAAAGCTTCTTTGGCTGGCGGTCAAACTGCTTATCGGTCAAGCCAAAGCGTGCAAGCAAGCGTTTGTACTTCGTTGCACTATCATAAACAAATTGCTCGTTATAGTCTTCCAACCTTTCGCACAATATTTTATCTGATAACAGTCGGTCAGGAAGGTGATTGCTCTTAAAGCCATTTTCGTTTGCAAATACTTCTCCATAAGTATTGCGAATAAAATCAATAGCATCGTAGTTGGAAAGGTCTGTTATGTCAAGCATTAAGTCTTTTATCTGCTTGCGAACCTCTTCATTGAGGGCTATTTGTGCTTTTCGTGGCTGCTCTTTGTACAAATCGTAAAACGGCTTAGCTGAAACAGGCGTTCCAAACTTTATCAGAAAGTCTGTTTGAAAGCCATCGTACTTTGAATAGTGATTACAAGACGGCAAAACGAATATTTCTTTCTCAAAATGGCTCAATTCAGCAGCCTGAAAGACTAATTTAGTGTATGCTAATGAGAAATTACCCAACCAGCGTTTGTTCTGATGACCTGCTTCTGGAAACATCATAACCGTCCTTCCGTCAAGCAACTCTTTCTGAGCAACGGAGAACGTCTGGGTATTGTTTTTCAACATACTGCGACCTTCAAAGCCCTGCCTAAAAGCAGGTAATAATCCCAGCGCACGAAGTATTTTATTAGCCAAAGGGTGAACCATAAATATATCTGCTCGTGCTATAAAATTAGGTTTGCGATCTTTGAACGAGAAAACCACGCCAAGCGGGTCGTTTAAGCAGTTTTGATGATTGGAAACAATCAATAGTGGCACTCCTTCCTCTGGAACATTTTCGGGATTTACCACATGAAATTTTCTATACAACAGATTGTTGTGCAGAAAGCCTACATACACTTTAAACAAGCGATACCATACATTTGCGTTATACTTTTTCCTTTCCATTGATGTTAGTTGTGAAAAAATTTGACCCTGCAAAAATATTTATTTTTTCTCAATTACGTACAACAAAACCCTCTTTTTTTCTAACCACACCAAAAAAAAGTAATAGAAAGCAATTATATCTTTATTTATATGCTTCCATTAAAGTACTTATTTTCTCCTTTACTCTTGTGTTTTCATACAATATTCTGTCAATAATTTGTTAAAACATTGCAAAATGCCACTTGGAGAAAGTCTTCTTTTGTATGACCAAAATGATACAACTTCATACCTTATTTAAATGAGTTTTTCGTGTGGATGAAGTGAATAATGAAGGCAAAATTTGCATATTTTGGAGAAACATTGTAATTTTGCACACTAATTAAAGAATAAATTATGATAGTAAATGATTGCAAAATGAAAAATAAAATCAAAAATGCCGCCTTCCTTATTGCCATATTACTCGGCAGAAACGCTGTTTGCCAGATGTCTATCAGTGATGTTACCCACAATTCCGCCAATATCACAATCACCAATAATGATAACGCCGTTGCTTTACACGTTTTCACCAAAATAATTGACAATGACACCATTTATTTTGAAGATTTCAGCAAATTTCCACGCACTCTAATTTCAACCCCTTTCTGTGCTGCCAACATAGCCCTTAATCTCCCTGCGTCATACACGTCAAAAAGCGGCTGCAAAGCAAAAAACATCTATAACTCCTTTGGTGACACTTGCAGCTTTACGTCAAATAGCAATGTGAGAGGTGAATTTATTACGCCAATTCTTGATTTGAGCAAATCCAACGGAAGCTACGAGGTCAAATTTCACTACAAAAATAAAGAGAACTCTATCCATTACATAGCCATTTATTACTCTGCTGACGACAACTCTTACGTGCGGATAGACAGCCTTAGGTTACCCAAAAACAGAGCAGCAGATACGATAGTGCAATTTACCAACGGCTCATCGGCAGCAAGACTAAAGTTCGTCTCTGTTGAGGGAATAAACATTGACAATCTTCTTATATCATATCCACCTGCCAATACCAACACGGCAATAGCCAATTCACCTTTTACAATGACCAATTTATACTCACTGACCAACCTTTCGCCACAAACGAAATACTATTGTTATTATGAAGGAGCAAACGATACCTTATCCTTTACAACTTTGAGCAAAATAAAAGCCGACAGCATTGCAGGCATCACCCCAACGACCGCAACGATACACTATTCCACCACCGACTTTGTTTCTCAACGCCGACTTGTTGTAAAGAAAAAATCAGACAGTACAACATCTTTTGCCTCCGACCTCCTGTTTTCTCAAATCACCTCTGCCAACGGCGACAACAAAGCATTAGAAATCTATAACGGAACAGGGGAAGACCTTAGTCTTGACGGATATGCGGTGGCTTTTGCGTTGTATAACAGTACCGGAGTGCATACACGAGATACCATATTCTACTTTCCGCAAGACGATAGCATAAAATCCAACTCCTGCATTGTGCTTTTGGAGCTGTTAAGAGGCTTTTCAACCAACAATAACGGCATTTTCTACAAAAATACATCTCTTACAAGTGCAGCAGGCTTGGTTACAGACGGCAATGACGCCATAGCCTTGCTTCATAACGGAGATACGATAGATATTTTCGGACGTTTTGACACATTGGGTGTAAGCAGTACGACAGGCTGGCAAAGTCCCGCTTCAACAGGAGGCTCTATTCAAACGGCAAAAACAACCCTCATCCGCAAGTCATTTGTCAATAGTGGCATAAGACAAAATCCCGACTCAACCTTTGTTGCTTTGCCTGAGCAGTGGTCGCAAATTGGTAGCGTAAGTTCCATAGACAGCCTCACCTTGTCGGGCTTTGGCACACATATTTTTGACAACGCTATCGGCACTTTTGACAACATCGCCCTTGTAGCAAACCTTAACCTGACGGACAACTATTTTGAGATAATAAATCTTGAAGAAGGCTCTGTTTATGAAGCGTTTCTGACAAGTGGAACGGGAGAAGACAGCGTTGCTTCAAACATTCTGCGGTTCAAAACGCCTGTTAATACTATCAGAATGGCAAACGGCACTTGGAATGACGGACAATGGACAAAGGGAGAGCCGACAGAGAAGGATAATGCGGTGATTTTGGCAGGACAGACGCTTGTTATACCTGACGGATACAAGGCAAGATGCCGCAATTTGCTCATAAAGGACGTTCATAATGAGACACAGGCAAACTTAGTTAATGAAGGAGTCTTGCAAGTCGGGGATTCGGTCTTTGTTGAGGTTGCTTTGGAGGGACAGAGCAATGACTTTGACGGCTGGAAGATGACAGGCTTGCCGCTAAATGTTGCTTCATTTGCTTCACAGGAGGCTATAAGTCAGTGTTTTTTGCTTTCGCAGAACAGCGATTTGTTTTTATGGCAGGAAAGCGACACTTCGGCTAATGAATATGGCAAATGGATTAGCTACAACGACCAACCGACTGACCTTAATGACTTTTTCGCTGACGGAAGAGGCTATTTGGTAACATATAATCAAGATACAACGCTAACTTTCAGCGGTTTGATAAACGACAATCCTCATTACGCATTGCTCAATAACGCTTCCCTTTCGGCAGAGCCTGCTTTGAGCGGCTGGCATCTTTGTTCCAATCCTTACCCTTTTGCTTTGCCTGTTGCCAATCTTTCGATGCTAAATGTGTCTCTTCCTTCCGTGCTTAACAAACACAATTCTAACTTTTTCCCACTTACTCTTGCTGACTCCATTCCCCCTTTTGCAGCCTTTTTCGTGCAGGTTGCAAGCTCGGAAAACAACCTTACGGCGAGCAAAAGCACACAAACCACAGACACCGCAGCCTTTGCAGATATGCTAACGATGAAAATCAGCTGCCAAGAGGGATTTGACCAGACCACTATTGCTTTTTGCGACAATAAAACGATGACTTACGACCTTCAAACCGACAATCGCAAACTTCACGGCTTGGCTTTGTCTCCTGAAATATTCACAAAATATGACGATAACCTGTTTTCATTTAACGCCATTGCCATTGCCGATACGCTAACGATAGATTTGGACTGCCTTGTCAAGCGTGCAGGAAATTATACCTTGACTTTGGACTACCAAAACGGCTATGGATTTGGCTCAATCGTCCTTTACGACAGGGAAAACGGCGAAAGGCTGACTGATTTCCTTACTGACACCGCTTATAGCTTCACTTGGGCAGCCCCAACGACAAGAGAATTTCAACTCAAACTTACAAAAGGTTTCTCATCGTTGCCAACACCTGAAGGCATTGCTCAAAGCATTCAGATAGAGCAAAAAGGCAACGAAATAACTGTTCATAGCAATGCTGCAATCCAAAGCCTCACTCTCACCAACCTTGACAGTAAAATCGTAAATCAAGTCTTTAATTCAAACAAAATCATCATTCCAGCCACAGGATTATTCTTACTGACGGCTAAAACGGGCAATGCAACCTGCAACTTTAAGGTTAAGAATTTCTAATTAGCCTTTTGTTTGGCTACTTCTTCACTACGCTAAATGCTTCTCTGATAAGAGAAATCCATTGCTTTGCCTTAACTTCACCAAACAGCGTTTTAACTTAACTAAACGCTGTTCCATTTTCACCAAACGCCACTTTAAATATATTTGATGTACGTCTTATTTAATTTTGATGTACATCTTATTTTCTTTTGATGTACATCTTATTTTCTTTTGATGTACATCTTATTTATATTTGATGTACGTCTAACGAAATTTAAACGCCACTTCAGCAAAATGAAATGCCGTTTGGTTAAGTTAAAGTGGCGTTTGGCTAAAATGAAGTGAAGATTGGGAAAAATGAATGATTGTTGAAGAAAAGGCTTTGTTGATTTTGGCGGATTTAAGGAAAATTTGTGTCGTTTTTGTATGAAGAATGGGTGTTTTTTATCAGTATAGGAAAAATATTTTATAGTTTCTCGCTTCTGTAAAATACTGAAATAGTGCATTATTGCAAAGAATGTGAAAAATAAATGAACAAAAAACTCGGAAAACTTGTTTTGTTTCAAAAGTTTTTTGTACTTTTGCCGCCTCAAAAAGAGAATAAAGAAATGACACTACAGGAAAAAATAATTTTGGAAATGGGCAGACAACTTGCTACAAAAGGTTGTCGGGCTATCACAATGGACGAAATTGCTCAAAATACTGGCATTTCAAAAAGGACTTTGTACGAAAACTTCACCGATAAAGAGTCGTTGATTGAGCAATGTCTGCTTTTCTATGTGGATAAAATCGTAGAAGATACCAATAAAACAATAAATGAAGCCGAGAATAGCCTTGATGCCATCTTGAAAATCATCTATAACAAAAGTGAGTTTGCAAGAAGGTTTGGCTATACGGCACTTGCGGACATAAAAAAGTACTATCCAGCCGTATTCCATACCATTTTTGAAAAAAGAAACTGGGATAAAGAAAAAAATAGTCCAAAAGTCCTCTTTGCTAAAGCCATTGAAGAGGGACTTATTATAAGCTATATAAATCTTGATTTTATAATGAATATGTTAGAACTTAATGTACATAGTGCTATGAGAGATGAATATTTGGAGAGAAACAACTTTTATACGCAGAAGGTCATAGCTTATTTGCATATTCTTATAATATTGAGAGGTATTGCAACAATTAAAGGTGTAGAATTTATAGACAATTTCTCTACTAAGATAAGAGATTTCAGTCAATTTGATATTAACAAATAGGGTGTAATGAACGGCATTTTTGTAATCAAACAGCAAATTTATCAGACAATAAATAGTTACTTTGGTACGTTTTTGAGCGTGTTTTTAACGGGAAAAGGTGGCAGTTTGGTCGGGTTTTGCTTGTCTGATGACTTAAATTGTCGTTATTTTGCACTCGGATTAAAAGATAAAAGAAATTACTAACAAATAGAAATGAGAATAAAAATGATTAAAACAAAGTTTGGTTTAATTGTGTTGGGGTTATTGTCAATGACTTCAACGGTGGCTCTTTGTCAGACAAACGCAGATGGCAAAGATGTACTTAAACTTGATTTGGCTACGGCGTTACGAATAGCTAATGACCAGAATCCAACTATTAAGATTGCGGAATTGGAAATTGAGCGTATTGATTACAGCAAAAAAGAAACACTTGGGGCTTTGTTACCGAGCCTTTCGGCAAGCGGACAGTATGTTAATAATGTACAGAAGCCCGTTATGTTTTTGACAGGTGCTATGGCTGCTCTTGGACAGGGCAAAGCGTATATAGAGATAGGCTCAACGAACTCTTATCAGGCGACTGTCTCTGCTGCTTTACCGCTGATTAACTTTTCGTTATGGGAGAGTATAAAGAGCAAGCAGTATGATATGGATTTGGTTTTGGAGCAATCAAGAGCGTCAAAAGTAGATATGGTTAAGCAAGTGAAAGATGCTTATTATACTACCTTATTGGCAAAATCCTCTTTGAGTGTTTTGGAACAAAGCATAACCAATGCCAATGAGACATTGAAGACAACCAAAGCGGCTTATGAGCAAGGCGTTGTCTCGGAATATGATTACATAAGGGCACAGGTGCAGGTCAATAACTTAAACCCTGCTTATATTTCAGCAAAGAATGGAGTTGAGCTTGCAACTTTGCAGCTGAAAATGATAATATCTATTCCTGCAAATCAGGCAATAGTTATTGATGAAACGTTAGAGAGTTTTTCAACCAACATTTCTCTGCTTGATTTAATGGAAAAGAATGCAAACTTAGATAACAATACTGAGATAAAACAACTTGATTTAACTATCAAAAGTTTGGAAAGCAAATTGAAGATGATAAATTCTCAACATCTACCTTCTCTTTCTGCTTTTGGTCAATACACTTATCAAACTCAAGCGGATGATTTTAAGTTTTCCAATTATAATTGGGTTGGTTCGGCACAGGTGGGCTTGCAGTTGAGTATTCCAATCTTTTCTGGTATGAGTGTAGTCAATCAGTCCAAGCAAGCTAAGATTGCCATAAGAGAATTGGAGTTGCAGAAAGATTATGTGATTGACGGAATGGATTTGAGTGTTCGCTCGGCGATTGACAATATGAAGGCAGCCAATGAGCAACTTATTGCAACCAGAGACGCCATAGCTCAGGCAGAAAGAGGATATGAAATAGCAAAAGTTCGCTATCAGACGGGTTTGGGTACAATACTTGAGCTGAATGACTCGGAGCTTTCAATGACACAAACGAAGCTAAATTATCAACAATCGCTCTATAACTTCCTTACCGCTCAAAGTAATTTGGATAAGGTAATGGGAAAAGAATAAACAGTAAAAGAAAATATAAATAGTAATTAAATAAAAAAGCAAAATAAAAGATGAAAAGATTAATCTACTTAGCAATTTTTGTACCAGTCTTATTTACAAATTGCTCAAAAGACAAAACTAATGCAAAAGCAGAAACGGACATTCCTAACGTGCAAATAGAGGTTGCTCAATCACAGGAGATAGACCAGATATATACGTTTAGCTCCACCGTTGATGCCAAAGTTAAAAACTTCATTACCTCTGCCGGAGGAACACGAATAGAAAAGATTTGGGTTGAGGTAGGAGACAGAGTGGTAGCAGGGCAGAAGCTCGTTACTATGGAAAACACTATGTTGGCTACAGGTCAGGCTCAATTAGACAATTTGAATATTGAGCTTCAACGTATCAAGGCTTTGTATCAAAGTGGCGGTGTGTCAAAACAACAGTTAGACCAGATACAAACTCAATATGATGTTGCCAAGCGAAATATTGACAATTTGAAAGATAACATCGTTCTCACTTCTCCTATCAGTGGAGTTATCACAATGAGAAATTTTGATAACGGAGACGTTAGCGGAGCACAGCCTATACTTCAAGTTATGCAAATTAACCCTGTGAAGTTGAAGATAAATGTTTCCGAATCTTTCTATACCAAGATAAAGATGGGTATGGCAGTTAAAGCAACTTCTGATATGTATGAATCGGAAGAATTTGATGGAAAGATAAGTCTTATTTACCCTACGATAGACCCTTTGACTCGCACATTTACTTGTGAAGTTAATGTGCCTAACGCCAATAGCAAGCTCAAGCCGGGAATGTATGGGAAGGTAGAGCTAAATCTTGGAAAGGCAAACAAAGTTTTGGTTTCCGACAAGGCAATCATCAAACAATCGGGAACGAACGACAAGTATGTCTATTTAGAAAAAGACGGAGCTGTTAAGTATCATAAGGTTGAATTGGGAAGAAGACTTAATGACAGGTACGAAATCATAAGCGGAGTTAATGAAGGAGATAATGTTGTCATTAACGGACAGAGCCACCTGTTAGATGGAAAGAAAGTTAAAGTTGTAAAATAAACTTGAGGACTAAAAGAAAATGAAACTTTACGAAAGTTCGGTAAAAAAACCAATTACAACGGCACTGATATTTATTGCTGTTGTGGTTATGGGGTTGTTCTCATTGAGTAAGCTGTCTATAGATTTGCTACCAGAGTTTGATATGAATCAGGCTTATGTTATATGTACGTATCCTGGGGCAAGTGCAGAAGATGTTGAGAACAACGTTAGCAAATCACTTGAAAGTACATTGAGTACGGTCAGTGATTTGAAGAAAATAACTTCTACCTCCAAAGAAAACATAGCTATCGTTGCTGTTGAGTTTAATTGGGGAACAGATATTGACGATGCTGTCAATGATATGCGGGATAAGATAGAGATGGTAAAACAGACTTTACCTGACGGCTGTTCCAATCCATTGATTTTAAAGATAAGTACCGATATGATGCCCGTTACTATCTTTTCAGCAACAGCTAAAGAGAGTTCATCGGCGTTGTATAAGATATTGGATGATGGTTTAGCCAACCCTTTGAATAGAATAAATGGTGTTGGTTCTGTTTCCGTTTCGGGTATTCCTCAGAGGGAAATAGTTATCAACGTCAATCCTCAGAAGTTAGAGGCATATAACTTGACGGTGGAACAAATAGGCTCTGCTATTTCAAGAGAAAATGTTAATACACCCGGAGGTAGTATTGACATTGGTTCTGAAAATTACTCCTTGCGTATAGAGGGAGAAATGAAAGAGAGCGAATTGTTGAATAATGTTATTGTTGCCAACTACGGAGGCAAGACAATATTCTTAAAAGACGTTGCAAGAGTAAGTGATACTATTCAAGAAAAAGCACAGGAAAGTTATGTTAATGGAGTAAGAGGTGCAACGGTTGTTGTTCAAAAGCAATCCGGATCTAATTCGGTTGATGTTATGAACAGCATAAGAAAAGCATTGCCTGACATAATGAAAGATTTGCCAAAAGACATTCAAGTAGCAGAGGTGATGAACACTACCGATAACATTGAAAATTCAATAGGCTCGCTTGTTGAAACGGTTGTCTTGGCGTGCTTGTTTGTCATCATAGTTGTCTTGTTCTTTATGGGGCAATGGAGGGCTACAATAATTATCCTCATAACGATACCTGTGTCACTTATCGCTTCCTTTATCTATCTGTACATAACAGGAAACACAATCAATATCATTTCTCTGTCGGCAATTTCCATAGCAATAGGAATGGTCGTAGATGATGCTATTGTTGTGTTGGAAAATATTACTACTCATATAGAAAGAGGGGCAAATCCTCGAGAAGCTGCTATTTACGGAACAAATGAGGTAGCCGTTGCCGTTATTGCTTCAACATTAACATTGTTTGCTGTATTCTTCCCATTCACTATGATGAGTGGTATGGCAGGTTTAATGTTTAAGCAGTTAGGCTGGATGATTTGTATCGTTATGCTTGTTTCTTTACTCTGTGCTTTGAGTTTGACCCCAATGTTAAGCTCAGTTCTCCTTAAGAAAACAGACAAACATAATAAAGTCTTTGACAAAGTCTATGCTCCAATAAAAAGAGGATTAGACAAGTTAGATAATGCCTATGAAAGACTTTTGAGATGGGTTGTTTATCACAAAGCAGTTACTACCGTCATTGCCATAGTTATCTTCGTTAGCTCTTTGCTGTTGCTGAAAGGGGTAGGTTCAGAGTTTATTCCTGCATCGGATAGCGGTCAAATAACAGGAAACCTTCAATTACCTATTGGTGCAAACGTTGATAGAGCAAGAGCTATAGCCAATCGTTTTGAAACAGATGTAAAGAAAGAGTTTTCTGAAGAAATAAAGACAATGACACTAACCGTAGGCACTCCTTCCGATGATGATGACAACTCTTGGGCATTGTTGCAATCTTCTGGAACTAACTACGTATCCTTCCGTGTTAGATTGACAGACTTTAAGGACAGGGATAAAGATATGTTTGAAATCACAGAGCGAATGCGACAAATTGCAGCAGGCTATACGGAAATAGATAAATACAACATTATAGCTGGAGGACAACAGGGCAGTGGCTTTGGTGGTGGCTCTACTGTTGATGCTGAAATATATGGATATGACTTCAAGGTAACGGAGCAGCTTGCAAGGCAAGTCAAAGAGAAGATGGAGAACATCAAAGGCTTCACTAACGTTGTCATAAGCCGTGAGGACTATCAGCCGCAGTATCAGATAGAGTTTGACAGAGAAAAACTTGCCTTAAATGACCTTTCGGTTGGTGTTGCTTCTTCGTTTGTGAGGAACAGAATGAATGGATTAACAGCCTCATTGTTTAGAGAAGACGGTGATGAGTATAAAATCAAGGTTCGTTATGACAAAACCAACAGAGAATCAATAGAAGATATTGAGAACATTATGGTTTATAACAACTCCGGCAAGGCTGTTAGAATTAGTGAGGTAGCAAAGGTTGTAGAGCGTTTTGCCCCTCCAAGCATTCAACGTCAAAATAGAGAACGTGTAGTAAAAGTCAGTGCAAATCTTTATGGTGTTTCTTTGGACGTAGCAACTAAACAGCTGCAGGAAGAAATGGATAAAATGGATAAGCCAACAGGAATAGGTATGCAGATTGCAGGTACTATCGTTGATCAACAGGAATCTTTTGCCGATATGGGTGTGCTTGCTTTGCTAATTATAATGTTAGTCTATATCGTTATGGCAGCTCAGTTTGAGTCCTTGCTCTATCCATTTATCATTATGTTTTCTATTCCTTTTGCCTTGACGGGAGCTATCATTTCACTATTTATAACCGGTGGAACAATAAATATGATGTCGGCAATTGGAGCAATAATGCTTATTGGTATTGTGGTGAAGAATGGTATTGTGCTTGTAGATTACATCAACCTCAACAGAGAAAGAGGTATGGGTATCAAGAATGCTATCATTCACGGCGGTAAATCACGTCTTCGTCCTGTACTTATGACCACAGCAACAACAGTCTTGGGTATGATACCTATGGCTTTGAAGCTGGGAGAAGGCTCGGAGCTTTGGCAACCTATGGGAGTGGTTATCGTAGGAGGTTTGACTATCTCTACTTTGATTACCCTTGTCTTTATGCCTGTAATATATTGTGGTTTTGCATCAGGTATGGTAAGGAAAAACCGCAACAACCGCAGAGTTAAACTTAATCGTAGAAACAATAACATATAATAAGATTATGAAAGCAGCATTTATAACATACAATCAAGCTCACATTGAAGAGGTTGAAAGAGTGCTTAATCAGTTAGCAATAAGGGGCTATACACGCTGGACAGATGTTCAGGGGCGAGGCTCAAAGGACGGAGAACCACATTTAGGCTCTCACGCATGGCCCGCCAAGAATATGGCAACGCTTTGCATAATAGAGGACAGCATAGCACCTTTGTTGAAGAAGATGTTACGAGGCGTTGATGCCGCCGCACCCAAACAGGGGCTGCGAGTCTTCTTTTGGCAAATGGCTGACGTATAAAACCAAAGCGGCGTTTCACTGACAATGAGATGCCGCTTTTTCTTTGCTTCAAGACAATTTAAGGAGTCTTTTCTCCTTAGTTTAACAGCTGCAACAGTATATTTCATTTTTACCAAATGCCACCTTAATTTTCTAAAGCGGCGTTTCGTGACGCTGAAACGCCACTTTAGCGTCCCGAAACGCC
>JAISLH010000117.1 GCA_031260565.1 Bacteroidales bacterium | reverse complement strand
TGAAACGCCGCTTTAGCGTCACGAAACGCCACTTTAGAAAATTATAAGAGAAAATCACCTGCTCCCAATGTAGTTTAAAAGGATAGATAAGCTAAAAACAGGCTGCAATATGAGCAATTAACCAAGATTAAAGCCGCAACAGGCAACCTGCCTTTTATAGTATTTCAACCTGATTGTTTATAGGTTTGCCTTATGATAGTCAAGAATTTTCTGATAAAGGTGAAGCCTGTCTCTACCTGAAACATTGTGTTCGTGGTCTGGGTAAATGAAGTAATCAACCTGCTTACCTTTCTTAATACAAGCCTTGATGAACTCAAGCGAATGCTGCATTACGACAGTGTTGTCTTGTGCTCCGTGAATGATGAGTAACTTGCCTGTCAGGTTATCAGCATAATTTAAGAGTGAGGCTTGTTTGTAGCCTTCGGCGTTATCGTCAGGTGTTCCCATATAACGCTCACCATACATTATTTCATACCATTTCCAATCTATAACAGGTCCTCCAGCCGTTGCGGTCTTGAAAACATTAGGGTTTTTCAACATCAGGCTTATGGTCATAAAGCCGCCGTAGCTCCAACCATCAACACCTATGCGGTCTTTGTCAATGTATGGTAATGTCTTCAAGTAATTCACTCCTTCCATTTGGTCTGCTACTTCTATTGAACCGCAGTTGTGCCATATTGCACTCTCAAATTCATATCCTCTATTAGCTGAGCCTCGTGAGTCCAAAGTCCAAACGATGAAACCTTGCTGAGCAAGCAATGAAAAGAAAAGATTGCCGCCGCCAAGCCAGTTATTGGTTACAAGTTGTGCATGAGGACCACCATAAACATAGACAATAACAGGATATTTTTTGTTTGGGTCAAAGTCATGTGGCTTTATCATTCGGTAATATAATTCCGTACCGTCTGCTGTCTTTAAGGTATTGATTTCTGTTATGGGTTTGGCAACATCAATCAGAGGGTCGGCGGATTGGTTGAGGGTTTTCAGCACCTTACCTTGTGCGTCCGACAAGACAGTCATTGCTGGTGTTTTGGTGTTTGAATAAGTGTCTATGAAGAGGTCGCCTTTTGTGTTTATGGCTACTGAATGTGTGCCTGCCGCTGTGGTGTAGCGTGTTATTTTGCCTGATTTAAGGTTCGCTCCATAAAGATTATGTTCCAGCGGACTATCCTTTGTGGCGTAGAAAAAGACTTCGTCTCCTTTGGCATTGAAGCCATAGATTTCATTAACCATCCAAGAACCTGATGTAAGTTGCTTTACCAATGTTCCGTCAGTCCTATATATATATAGGTGTTGGTATCCGTCCTTTTCACTGAAATAAAGAAATTGTGCAGGGTCTTTTGGCAGAAATACTATCGGCTTCTCAGGCTCTACATATTTATTTGATGTCTCTTCTAAAACAACTCGCTTCAACTCTCCGCTGCTTGCATCGTATGCCTCCAACCAAAGATGGTTCTGTTTGCGGTTAAGTTTTTGTATGTATATCGTTTGTTCGTCTGGACTCCAGCTTATGTTTGTCAAATACATCTCTCGCTCTTCCACACTTTCGTTCTTGCGAGTTTTAAGGGTTATTGTGCGTTGCGATTGTAAGTCATAAACCATTATAAGAACCTCATGACTCTTCATTCCTGCCATAGGGTAACGTAAAGGTACAAGTTCGCCTTCTCTGGCTGCAGTATTGACAAGCGGATATTCCTTTACCATTGACTCGTCCATACGATAAAACGCCAATCGGCTGCCTTGCGGCGAGAAAAAGAAACCTTTCTCAATTCCAAACTCATTACGATGAACAGATTGACCATAAACAATACCACCTGCTTTATCTCCGTCCTGCGTAATCTGCTTGCTGTTGGACGCAGTGGCTACCCAAACGTTGTCGTTGTAGATATAGGCTATGTTGCTCTTACAAAACTCAAAGTTTGATGTACCTTCGTTTTGTGGCAACGTGATTATGGCTGTTTTTTGTTTGGCATCCATATTGTATTTGTAAAAAACGTTACCATCAAAGAATGTAAATTCCTTATCGCTTATGAATTCAATGCTCCAAAACGACAGATTTTCATCCACATCTTTTGCTGCAAGCACCTCTTTTGGTTCATTCTTCTTATCACCTATCCAAAGCGTAGAGCCGTCCTTAGTAAAGCAATACTTATCGCTATTGCCAACAAACTGCGTTGCATAAATGTTGGTAGGATAGTATTTTCTGCTCGTTAGATCCTTCATTTCAAAGATACGCCCCTGTGCAAAGGCTAAGGAAATTAGGGTTAAAAAACCTGCCAATAATGATATTGTTCTCTTCATCTGTTATATTATTTTTAGTTAATTTTTATTTCATATTTAATGTATAGTCTGTACATATTTGTTTCTTTTTTAAATTTATTCTTGATGTTTATCTCTATTTTGTGATTTGGATAAGACTTATGGCAAATGTAAGCGGAACGTTTAGCAAAATTAATATTATGGTTGCTATTGAATGCCAGAATAGTTGTTTGTAACTGCTCTACCTTATCTGCTATCCAATTTCTTCGTTGGATAGTTAATTCTAAAAAAACAATTTCACTATTAGACTCAACACGGAGTAGAGCATCACACGTTTTTTCTGTCTCTCCATTTGCTCTTGTTATTATTATATTATGGTCTATAGGGATAAACAAAATGCTTCGTTGATTGTTGTTAATAATTTTTGCTCCACAATTATCTGTATTGTGGATTTCCAAACACGCAGGCTGATTATCACATATTCCAAATAACATTCCAGATGTTTTTTGACGTAAATTTGCATTAAAAAAGTCTATAGGCATTTATCTTCAATATCTAATAGTTTATCAAATAAATCGTTAATATCTCCAAGATTATCATTCAAATAATTGTTATCTGACGGTAAATTATATTCTTCCTCTAATAAAGACACCTGACCCTTATCGTTTATTTGGTAAATAGCAACTTTTTCCGAAGACACACAACTTTCCAAAGGCACTATATCGTTTAATTCAGTTGATAATTCAGTTGCTTTTAATTCAGCAGCCTTAATAGCAAGTGACAAGTAACTTATCATATACGGGCTATGAGTGCTAAATAATAACATATTTTCTTTATCTTTTCCTCTATTTTTAGCAGCAAGAAGCTCATTCAGTATTTGCCTTTGAGTAGTTGGATAAAGATTTTGCTCTGGCTCTTCTACAATGTTTAAAAAATAGTCATTGTTATGAAGCATTGCTCGCAACTTAGAAGATAATAGCCTTTGGACAGATTTATCAAGAGTTTTGTCTATTAAGAGTTGATTTATTTTTTTTCTTATTCTTTCCATTTCTTCTGCACTAACGTCAGCATTATTGTCTTGGTTGGTTTTGTCAACCAAATATCGTGTTACTAATAACAAAGGGATACTTGACTGAAACCCACTTGCTGCTTCATTCAATTTTATCTTAAAATTTTCACCTGCAAGCGAAGATACTTTGTTCAGCTTATCATACTTAAATTCATAATTTCCAAAAGGCAATTTCATATTACCAATACTTCTTGCTGCATGATAGTATTCCTCTATCATTGTTAATAAAGCTGGTGGTAATCTTTTAATCTTCTCTGTATCTTCTATTGCCCCTATAAGATTCCTTTCAGATGGAATATACATAACTTGGGCAATGCGAGCTTCTGGATTTTTTAAATCTGTTATCTCTATTTTTTTATTTTTGTATGAAAACTTAAAAATATTACCCTCAAACTCTATCTCCGTATCATCTCTGAAGTAGCTTTGTATGTTATGATAGGAACAAAATGTTTTCTTAAATCTCTCGTACTGCTGTACAAACTTTTGTGGTACATCTTCTCTATGTAAGGCTTTTTCAAGCCAACTAAACATAGAAACTAACTTCAAAATAGTACTCTTACCACTACCTTGCTCACCACAAAACACTGTTACAGGCTTAATTTCAATAAAATCATTAGAGCCAGAAAGGTGCCCGAAGTTTTTAATTTTGATTTTCATTCTAAATAATTATTATATTCCAAATATGCAAAAGTAACATTTTTTATCAAAACATCATTGTACAATCGTTAGTATTTCTTCCAATTTCGGAATTTCAACGAAAAGACACCGAAAAATGCCTCCTTAAATATTCTCATACTCATTTTGCTTTGCCCTTTTACCCTGTCGGTGAAGACAATAGGCACTTCCTCAATCTTGAAACCCAGCTTGTAAGCCGTATATTTCATTTCTATCTGAAAGGCATAGCCAATGAATTTTATCTTGTCAAGGTTTATTCGCTGTAAAAGTTCTTTTCGGTAGCACGCAAAGCCCGCAGTGCAGTCTCCAATCTTCATTCCAGTGATATATTTCACATACAAAGACGCAAAATACGACATCATAACTCTGCCGATAGGCCAATTTACAACGCTAATCTTGCCATCTACATAGCGAGAACCAATAGCTAAATCAGCTCCTTTGCAACAAGCGTTATAGAGATTGATAAGATCTTTTGGCGGATGAGAGAAGTCGGCGTCCATTTCAAAGATGTAGTCATAGCCATTGCCCAAAGCCCAGCGGAAACCTTCAATATAAGCCGTTCCGAGTCCAAGTTTGCCCTTTCGCTCCTTGATATGAAGCCGTCCGACAAACTCTTGCATCAAGCCTTTGACAATATCAGCAGTGCCATCAGGGGAATTGTCCTCTATAATCAAAACCTCAAATTTTTTATCCAACGCAAAGACCGCTCGGATAATGCTTTCAACGTTCTCCTTCTCGTTATAAGTAGGAATGATAACTAAACTGTCTGACATAAATGCTCAATTTTTAGGCTGCAAATTTAATATATTTTTTTGAATGAGCATAAAAAACGATGGTTTTCAACAACTATTTTTACAAAATCAAGACATACCGCACGGGATTAACGCTATAAATCAGTAAAACGCCACTTTAATTTACTCAAACGCTGTTTTAATTTAGCGAAACGCTGTTTTATTTTCGTTAGATGTACATCAAAAATAAATAAGACGTACATCAAACGAAAATAAGATGTACATCAAATAAAAATAAGATGTACATCAAACAAATTTTAAGTGGCGTTTCAGCAAAATAAAACAGCGTTTCGCTAAATTAAAACAGCGTTTGGATAAGTTATAATGGCGTTTCAGGGAAATAAAACAAAATAATGGCGAACTGATACGGCGTTTGGTTTGAAGGATTTTACTATTTTTGCAGCTTGTAATACTAATATGGCACAGCAAAATATCATTTCATTTGACGCTCTTAACTCTACGCAAACCAAACTCATAGAGTTGGATAAGGCAAATAATCTTGCGGAATTTTCAGTCGTCATCTGCCGAAATCAAACCAATGGAAAAGGGCAGCAAAACAATGTGTGGGAAAGCCAAAGTGGTCAAAATTTGACTTTTTCCTTACTTTTACGACCTGATTTTCTCAGTACGTCAAGGCAGTTTCTTCTAACGAAGGCGTTATCGTTGGGTGTGGCGGATTTTCTCAAAAAATACATAAAGCCAAAGTTGATAAGGATAAAATGGCCTAACGATATATATGTGAAAGACAGCAAAATATGTGGGATATTGGTCTTTAATAATATCACTGGACAGCGGTTTGATTCGGCGTATTGCGGCATTGGCGTCAATATAAATCAGATGCAATTTGCCAATGCACCCAATCCAACCTCGCTTGCTTTGGAAACGGGTAGGGGAAACTACGATTTAGAATTATTACTCAATGAGTTATTAGATTGTTTGCAGGTAAGATACAACGCTTTGAAAACTTCCGTAGCGTCAATTAGCCGACAATATCTGCGAAAACTTTACCTGCTGAAAACAATGACACCTTATATATATATGGATGAAAAAATAGAGGCAAAAATTATAGGAGTGGATAAATTCGGACACCTAATATTGGAGGATAAAACGAAAAAAATCATACAATCTTCCTTGAAAGAAATAAAATTTTTGCAGAGAAGTGAAAATGCAAAATATTAAAAGATAGCATTTTACATAAATTATAAAAAAATATTCTCATAAAACTTTGTTAGTTAAGAAAAAAGTTGTACTTTTGCAAACTCATTTTGAGCAACGCCGATGTAGCTCAGCTGGCCAGAGCAGCTGATTTGTAATCAGCTGGTCGGGGGTTCGAATCCCTCCATCGGCTCATAGGTTATGTATGGGAGAGTCGCATAGTGGCAATTGCAACAGACTGTAAATCTGTCCTCTTCGGAGTTCGGTGGTTCGAGTCCACCCTCTCCCACAAGTCAAAAAGCGGAAGTAGCTCATTTGGTAGAGCGATAGCCTTCCAAGCTATAGGTGGCGGGTTCGAGCCCCGTCTTCCGCTCAATATTTTAACAACACAGGGCGAATTATGCTTGCATGGTTCGTTCCTGTCGGTGTAAAAATAGGAAGTTTGATGCCGTTGTAGCTCAGTGGTAGAGTACTTCCTTGGTAAGGAAGGGGTCACGAGTTCAAGTCTCGTCAATGGCTCTTGGCTTACAGAGAGAAGTAAGTAGTGGTTAAAAGAAATAAAAATAAATTAAGGATATATAATTCTAACAATTAAATAAGTCAATAGATTATGGCAAAAGAAAAATTCGACCGTTCAAAACCTCACGTTAATATTGGTACAATCGGTCACGTAGATCATGGTAAAACTACTTTAACAGCAGCTATTACAACCGTTTTAGCAGCTAAGGGTTTATCTGAAGTAAAAACATTTGATTCAATTGACTCTGCTCCTGAAGAAAAGGAGAGAGGTATTACAATTAACACCGCACACGTGGAGTATCAAACTGAAAAACGCCACTATGCACACGTAGATTGTCCGGGTCACGCTGACTATGTGAAGAACATGGTTACAGGTGCTGCTCAGATGGACGGAGCTATCATCGTTGTTGCTGCAACTGATGGTCCTATGCCTCAAACTCGTGAGCATATCCTATTGGCTCGTCAGGTAGGTGTGCCTCGTTTGGTTGTGTTTATGAACAAGGTTGATTTGGTTGATGACACTGAGTTGTTAGACCTTGTTGAAATGGAAATTCGCGATTTGTTATCATTCTACGAATATGACGGAGACAACACTCCTGTTATTCGTGGCTCTGCTCTTGGTGGATTGAACAACGAACCAGTATGGGTTGAGAAGATTATGGAATTGATGAATGCTGTTGATGAATGGATTCCACTTCCACAAAGAGATAAGGATAAGGCTTTCTTGATGCCAATAGAAGACGTATTCTCTATCACAGGTCGTGGTACTGTTGCAACAGGTCGTATTGAGACTGGTATCGTTCATACAGGAGACCCTGTTGATATTATCGGTATGGGTGCTGAAAAATTGAAATCAACCGTTACCGGAGTAGAAATGTTCCGTAAGATTTTGGATGATGGAGAAGCAGGAGACAACGTAGGTTTATTACTTCGTGGTATTGACAAAGACCAGATCCGTCGTGGTATGGTTATTGCTAAACCGGGTTCAGTAACTCCTCACAAGAAATTCCAAGCTGAGGTTTATGTTTTGACAAAGGAAGAAGGTGGTCGTCATACTCCATTCCATAACAAATATCGTCCTCAATTCTATTTCAGAACAACAGACGTTACAGGTGAAGTTTCTCTTCCTGAAGGAGTAGAAATGGTTATGCCTGGTGATAACTTAACAATCACTGTTGATTTGATAAATGAAATAGCTTTGAATGAAAATCTTCGTTTTGCAATCCGTGAAGGTGGCAGAACAGTAGGTGCAGGACAGGTAACTAAAATATTAGATTAATAACTAAAAAGAACCTAAACTAAATATGGTTTAAGTTCTTTGTTAGGGGCGTAGTTCAATGGCAGAATCGCGGTCTCCAAAACCGTTGATGGGAGTTCGAATCTCTCCGCCCCTGCTAAATAAAAAACGAAAAGCAAATGTCTAAATTAGGAAATTACGTAAAGGATAGTTACACTGAGCTTGTTTATAAGGTTTCATGGCCTTCAATGTCAGAATTGACAAATAGTACGATAGTGGTGTTTGTGGCTTCATTGATTATTGCATTGATGATATTCATAATGGATATAGTTTGTGGAGTTCATCCAACTATGTTTTGGAAAGGACTATTAGGATATTTGTATAGTATGTTAGGATAACAATATTGTTGGCATATCTTGCTTCCCAATTGGCTTCTGCCATAGAGGTATGTTAATAAAATTTTGTTTTTTATTTGATGATTTAATTATTCAGTTATTTTACCGGTATGAGTGAGCAAACTAAAAAATGGTACGTCGTAAGAGCTATTGCAGGAAAAGAACGAAAGGCTAAAGAGTATATTGATAATGAAATTACTCGGTTGGATATTCGTGAGATAGTTCCACAGGTTCTGATACCTACTGAGAGAGTTTATTCTGTTCGTAACGGCAAGCGGGTTAGCAAGGAGAAGACTCTGTTTCCGGGTTATATTCTTGTAGAAGCTGCATTGGAGGGTGAGGTAATTCACACCATTAAAAATATTCCGAATGTTATTGGGTTTCTTTCTGAAAGAGATGGTACGCCATTGCCTTTGCAGGATAGTGAGGTCAAGAGAATTTTGGGAAAGATGGATGATATGCTCAGTGCCGATGTGGAAATGGATAATCCGTTTATCGTTGGTGAAACCGTTAAAGTGGTTGATGGTCCTTTCAATAATTTCTCAGGAGTTATTGAAGAGATAAACGTGGAGAAGAGAAAGCTTAAAGTGGTTGTTAAGATTTTCGGTCGGAAAACCCCTGTTGAGTTATCATTTCTTCAGGTAGAAAAGTAGTTAAATGTCAAGTTATTAATTTTTAATCAATAAATGCACATAGTAAAATGGCTAAAGAAGTTGCAGGATTAATTAAGTTGCAAATCAAAGGAGGAGCAGCAAACCCATCACCACCAGTAGGACCTGCTTTGGGTGCTAAGGGTGTTAATATAATGGAGTTTTGCAAACAGTTTAACGCAAGAACACAAGACCAGGCTGGTAAAATTGTTCCTGCTATTATCACTGTTTATACTGACAAATCTTTTGATTTTGTAATTAAAACCCCGCCTGTTGCTGTGCAGTTGAAGGAAGTAGCTAAGTTGAAAAGTGGTTCTGCGGAGCCAAATAGAAACAAGGTTGCAACCTTGACAATGGAACAGATTAGGTCTATTGCCGAAGCAAAAATGGTAGATTTGAATTGCTTCACAATGGATGCGGCTGTGAGTATTGTGAAAGGTACAGCGAGAAGTATGGGTATTGTGGTTAAAGAATAGGTCTTTAACTGAGTTATTAATTAAATTAAAAGTAAAAGATGGCAAAAATATCGAAGAAACAAAAAGAAGCATTGGCAAAGTTTGATGCTGCGAAGTTGCATTCTTTGGAGGAAGCCGTAAAGGTGGTTAAGGACATTACTTTCACTAAGTTTGACGCATCGGTTGATGTTGATGTTCGCTTGGGCGTAGACCCTCGTAAAGCAAATCAAATGGTGAGAGGTATTGTTACTTTGCCTCATGGAACGGGTAAAACTAAAAGAGTTCTTGTACTTTGCACACCAGACAAAGAAGACGAAGCCAAAGCAGCCGGAGCTGATTACGTAGGATTAGACGAGTACGTTGATAAAATAAAAGGCGGTTGGACGGATGTCGATGTTATTATCACTATGCCAAGTGTAATGCCAAAGGTGGGAGCGTTAGGAAAAATATTAGGTCCTCGTGGCTTGATGCCTAATCCAAAAACCGGAACAGTTACAATGGAAGTAGGTAAAGCCGTTCAAGAAGTCAAAGCAGGTAAGATAGATTTTAAGGTTGATAAGTTCGGAATTATCCACACAAGCGTTGCTCGTGTATCATTTGAACCTCAAAAGATATATGAAAATGCTTTGGAGGTTCTTAACGCGATTATCAAACTTAAGCCAGCGGCAGCAAAAGGAACTTATGTGAAGAGTGTAACACTCTCTTCAACTATGAGTCCCGGAGTAAAGGTTGAGGCTAAATCTATAACCAAGTAATCTTCATCTAAAACTAACAGATATGAGAAAAGAAGATAAAGGTCTATTAATAGAGTCTATTGGTGCAGAAATTGCTAAGTATCCTTATGTATATCTTGTGGATATAGAAGGGTTAAATTCCGCTGACACGGTAAAACTTAGAAAATTATGCTTCCGTAGAGAGGTGAAACTTTTGGTGGTAAAGAACAAATTGTTGATTAAGGCAATGGAAAAATCAAACATTGATTATTCGGAATTGTTCCCAGCCTGTAAGGGTGCAACCTCAATTATGCTATCTAATGTAAATAACGCACCGGCAAAGTTAATAAAGGATTTTAGAGCAACAGGCGAAAAACCTTTGTTAAAGGCTGCTTATGTAGAAGAGTCCTTCTATTTGGGTGACGAATGCTTAAATGAATTGATTGCAATCAAATCTAAGAATGAGCTCATTGCAGATATTATTGCTGCATTGTTGTCTCCAGTAAGAAATGTTGTAAGTTCATTGCAGTCAAGTGCAAATACATTATCGGGCATAGTGAAAACATTGTCTGAAAGGGCAGAATAAAAAGTAAAAAAAAGTAAAAAAGTAATTAACATTTAATATTTAATAAAAATGGCAGATTTAAAAGCGTTTGCAGAGCAATTAGTTAATCTAACAGTAAAAGAAGTAAAAGAGTTAGCAGACATCTTAAAAGAAGAATATGGTATTGAACCAGCAGCAGCAGTAGCAGTAGCAGGTCCTGCCGTAGCAGCAGCAGCGGTAGAAGAAGAGAAGACATCTTTTGATGTAATCTTGGCAGAGGCTGGTGCTTCTAAACTTAACGTTGTTAAGTTGGTAAAAGACCTTTGTAGTCTTGGATTGAAGGAAGCAAAAGAACTTGTTGATGCAGCACCAAAGCCTTTGAAAGAAGGTATTTCTAAAGATGAAGCTGAATCTTTGAAGAAAGCGTTAGAAGAAGCAGGGGCAAAGGTTGAAGTTAAGTAAATCTTTTCACCACACCAACTAAGGAATAAGGTATTCTTTTTTAGAGTACCTGTTCCTTGTTTGTATTTATGTTCTATATTGGTTTAATTTAATATTGTAATTACCTTGGCACAAAAGAAACCAACCGTAGTAAGTTTTGCGACAGTAAAACCGTTTGGGTATCCTGACTTTTTGGATATTCAGTTGAAATCTTTCAAAGATTTCTTTCAATTAGAGACAAATGCAGAGAACAGAAAGGACGAGGGATTGTTTAAGGTGTTTACCGAAAACTTCCCGATAACAGATTCTCGCAATAATTTTGTTCTTGAGTTTATAGATTATTTTATTGATCCCCCTCGTTACACAATAGAGGAGTGCATTGAGAGAGGCTTGACGTTTAGCGTTCCATTGAAGGCAAAGTTGAAACTTTACTGCAATGACCTTGAACACGAAGAATTTGAGACAATAATACAAGACGTATACTTAGGAATGATACCGTATATGACACCAAAGGGAACTTTTGTTATCAATGGTGCAGAGCGCGTTGTTGTTTCTCAGTTACATCGTTCGCCCGGAGTATTTTTCGGAACAAGTTTGCATAATAATGGAATGCAACTTTATTCGGCAAGGATTATCCCATTCAAAGGTTCTTGGATGGAATTTACCACCGATATTAATAACATAATGTATGCCTATATAGACAGGAAGAAAAAACTTCCCATCACAACACTTTTGAGGGCAATAGGCTACGAAACAGATAAGGATATTTTAGAGATTTTCAATCTTGCGGAAGAGGTAAAAGTAACCAAGAACAGCTTGAAAAAGATTGTTGGTCGCAGGCTTGCCGCAAGAGTTGTTCGTACTTGGATAGAGGATTTTGTTGATGAAGATACCGGCGAAGTTGTTTCCATAGATAGAACAGAAGTCATAATAGATAGAGAGGTAGAACTTGAAGAAGAGCATATTGACGCAATACTTGATGCAGGCATTAAGACCATCTTGCTTCATAACAATGACACTTCGGCAAGCGATTACTCTATAATTTTTAACACACTGCAAAAGGATACAGCTAATAATGCCAAGGAAGCTGTTGAATATATTTACAGGCAATTACGTAATGCAGAACCTCCTGATGAAGAAACGGCAAGGGGTATAATAGAAAAGTTATTTTTCTCTGATAAGCGTTATGACTTAGGAGATGTTGGTCGTTATCGTATCAACAAAAAACTTAATTTGAATGAAAGCTCCGACATCAAGGTTTTAACGAAGGGAGACATCATTTCAATCATCAAATATTTGATTGAACTTATCAATTCCAAGACTGAAGTTGATGATATTGACCACTTGAGCAATCGTAGAATAAGAACGGTAGGGGAACAATTACATTCACAATTTGGATTGGGACTTGCTCGTATGGCAAGAACTATTCGTGAAAGAATGAACGTAAGAGACAATGAGGTCTTTACACCAATAGATTTGATAAATGCGAAGACATTATCGTCGGTTATCAATTCTTTCTTTGGCACCAACCAACTATCGCAATTTATGGATCAAACTAATCCTCTATCTGAAATAACTCATAAGAGAAGAATTTCGGCTTTGGGACCTGGTGGTTTATCAAGGGAAAGAGCAGGCTTTGAGGTTAGAGACGTGCATTACACTCACTATGGAAGACTCTGTACAATAGAGACACCAGAAGGACCAAACATTGGTCTCATTTCCTCATTGTCGGTATTTGCAAAGATAAATAACTTAGGATTTATAGAGACTCCTTATTATAAGGTGGAGGATAACAAGGTGCTTAAAAATGAGAGTCCTATTTATCTTTCTGCAGAAGAGGAAGAGGAAAAGATTATTGCTCAAGCAACCACTAATAGTGATGCAGAGGGTAATATAATAGACGAAAAGGTAAAGGCTCGTCAGATGGCAGACTTCCCTATTGTTACACCAGCTAAGGTAGATTTGATGGACGTTGCATCTAATCAGATTGCTTCTATTGCCGCCTCACTTATCCCATTTCTTGAACATGATGATGCTAATAGAGCCTTAATGGGTTCTAATATGATGCGTCAGGCAGTTCCATTGTTAAACCCTGAAATTCCTATTGTAGGCACGGGTATTGAGCCGTCAGTTGCTTTTGATTCAAGAGTGCTATTGCAGGCAGAAGGAGATGGAGTTGTGGAATATGTTGATGCTCGCAAGATAATTATTCACTATGATTTGAGTGAAAAAAACAGATTGGTAAGCTTTGAAGAAGACACAAAGGAATATTTACTTACAAAGTTTCAGCGAACAAATCAAAGCACTTCTATCAATCTTCGCCCTATTGTTCATAAAGGAGAGAAGGTTAAGAAAGGACAAGTGCTATGTGAAGGCTATGCAACAAAAGATGGAGTGCTTGCTTTGGGTCGTAATTTGCAAGTTGCATTTATGCCTTGGAAAGGTTACAACTACGAGGACGCTATCGTTATTTCCGAACGTGTAGCTAAGGAGGATATATTTACTTCTGTCCATGTTGAAGAGTTTATAACTGAGGTACGAGATACTAAGCGTGGATTGGAAGAATTAACACGTGATATTCCAAACGTAAGTCTTGAAGCCACCAAAGACCTTGATGAAAACGGTATGATACGTATAGGAGCAGAAGTTAAGGAAGGTGATATTTTAGTAGGTAAGATTACACCTAAGGGAGAAACAGACCCAACACCTGAAGAGAAGCTTCTTCGTGCTATTTTTGGAGACAAGGCTGGTGATGTAAAAGATGCTTCCTTGAAAGTACCTCCTTCATCAAGCGGTATTGTTATTGACAAGAGGCTATTCACAAAGCTGCAAAAAGATAAGAAAACAAGAGCAAAGGATAAGGATGTTTTGTCTAAATTGAAAGAGGATTGCAACAAGGAAATGGCTGATTTGAAAGCCAAGCTTGTTGATAAACTTTACATCATTTTAGTTGGTAAGAACTCTACAGGAGTTTATACCAATTACAAAGAAGAAATTGTTCCTAAGAAATCCAAATTTAGCACAAAGATATTAGCATCCATAGATTACACGAACATAAACCCTAACCATTGGACAAGTGATCGCTCGGCTAACTCCGCTGTTAAGGAAGTGTTGCATAACTATAATATTTGTTGTAGTGAGATACAAGGTAATTATGCGAGAAAAAACTTTACGGCAACAGTTGGTGATGACCTTCCAACAGGCATCGTCCAAATGGCAAAGATATACTTGGCTAAAAAGCGTAAATTGAAAGTCGGCGACAAGATGGCCGGACGACACGGTAATAAAGGTATCGTGGCAAAGATTGTTCGTGAAGAGGATATGCCTTTCTTGGAGAGCGGAAAGCCTGTTGATATAGTGTTGAACCCTCTTGGTGTGCCTTCTCGTATGAACTTAGGGCAGATTTTTGAAACTGTTTTGGGTTGGGCAGGACACGAATTGAATATGCGTTTTGAAACACCTATCTTTGACGGAGCATCGTTGGAGCAGGTTAATGATTATATGGATAAGGCAGGGTTGCCACGTAATGGTAAGTGTTACCTTTATGATGGTGAGACAGGCGAGAGATTTGACCAGCCTGCAACCGTTGGATACGTTTATATGCTTAAACTACACCACATGATTGACGACAAGATGCACGCAAGGTCAATAGGTCCTTATTCTCTAATTACGCAACAGCCACTTGGAGGTAAGGCTCAGTTTGGCGGACAGCGTTTTGGAGAAATGGAGGTCTGGGCTTTGGAGGCGTTTGGTGCTTCTCACGTACTGCAAGAGGTATTGACGGTGAAGTCTGATGACGTTGTAGGTCGTGCAAGGGCTTATGAAGCAATAGTCAAAGGTGAAAATATGCCTACACCGGGTATTCCTGAATCATTCAACGTGCTGGTTCATGAGTTAAGAGGATTAGGCTTGGAAATAAATTTTGAACAAAAAGACATAAAATAAAATGTGTGAAAAATAAAACGCCGTTTTAATTTCACGAAGTGGCGTTTTATTTTACTAAAGTGGCGTTTTAATTTACTGAAGCGGCGTTTTAGAAAAACACTGATAGACATAACGAAATAAGGTCAAGAAAAGTATATGGCAGCAAACAGAGAAAATTTGACAAGTGGTAGTTTTAATGCAATTACTATCAGTTTAGCATCCCCTGAATCTATTTTACAACGTTCAAGAGGTGAAGTCTTAAAACCAGAAACCATAAATTACAGGACTTATAAGCCGGAAAGGGACGGTCTTTTCTGCGAGCGTATATTTGGTCCTACGAGGGATTGGGAGTGTCATTGCGGAAAATATAAGCGTATTCGTTACAAGGGCATTATCTGCGACCGATGCGGCGTTGAGGTTACTGAGAAGAAGGTGCGTAGAGAAAGAATGGGGCATATACAGTTGGTAGTCCCAGTTGCTCATATTTGGTTCTTCCGCTCTTTACCTAATAAAATTGGCTCTTTACTTGGACTGCAAAGCAAGAAGTTAGACCAAATTATCTATTATGAGAAGTACGTTGTTGTCAATCCGGGTATTAAGGAACACGATGACATAAAGCAATTGGATTTTCTTTCCGAAGAGGAGTACTTTTCAATCATAGAAAACTTACCATCGGATAATCAGATTTTGGACGATGACGACCCAAACAAGTTTATTGCAAAAATGGGTGCGGAGGCTATTTATGAGCTGTTGAAACGATTGGATTTGGATAAACTTTCTTACGAATTGCGACATAAAGCAAACACTGAAACCTCACAACAACGCAAACAGGACGCATTGAAACGTTTGAATGTAGTAGAGGCTTTCCGTGAGTCTAACACACGAATTGAAAATCGCCCCGAATGGATGATAGTCAAGGTTATCCCTGTTATTCCTCCTGATTTGCGACCATTGGTGCCGTTGGACGGAGGACGTTTTGCTACTTCCGACCTGAATGACCTTTACCGCCGTGTTATTATAAGAAATAACCGATTGAAAAGATTGGTAGAAATAAAAGCCCCTGATGTAATTATGCGTAACGAAAAGCGTATGTTACAGGAGGCAGTTGATTCTTTATTTGATAATTCCCGTAAAGCAAGTTCGGTCAAGACCGAATCAAACAGAGCATTAAAATCTTTATCCGATAGCTTAAAGGGTAAGCAGGGTCGTTTCCGCCAAAACTTGTTAGGTAAGCGTGTTGATTATTCAGGTCGTTCGGTTATTGTTGTTGGACCAGATTTGCAAATGCACGAATGTGGTTTGCCTAAGGATATGGCTGCCGAGTTGTTCAAGCCGTTCATCATAAGGAAAATGCTGGAGAGGGGAATAGTGAAAACGGTTAAATCGGCAAAGAAGATTGTTGAACGAAAAGACGCTGTAGTTATGGAGATATTGGAAAACGTCATCAAGGGTCATCCTGTGATGTTGAACCGTGCTCCAACTCTTCACCGCTTGGGTATTCAGGCATTTCAACCTCGTTTAGTGGAAGGTAAGGCTATACGTCTTCACCCATTAGTTTGTACAGCTTTCAATGCAGACTTTGATGGCGACCAGATGGCTGTTCATGTGCCGCTTGGAAACGCTGCTATTTTGGAGGCTCAAATGCTTATGCTTGCTTCTCATAATATTCTCAATCCTGCTAACGGAGCTCCTATCACAGTGCCTTCACAGGATATGGTTCTTGGTCTTTATTATATGACTAAGGGACGTAAGAGTGATAAGGATATGGTAGTAAAAGGAGAGGGTAAAACGTTCTATTCCTCCGAAGAAGTGCAGATTGCCTATAATGAAAAGGCTGTTGATTTGCATGCTTGGATAAAACTGAAAACTACCATAAAGGGAAAGACTCAATTTATAGAAACCACCATAGGGCGAGTTTTGTTTAACATTGTCGTCCCTGAGGAGTATGGCTTCATAAATGAAGAATTAAAGAAAAGTAAATTAAGAGATATTATTGGTGACGTTCTTAAAGTATGTGGTATGGCGAAAGCTGCAAAATTCCTTGATGATATTAAGAACTTGGGTTACCGTATGGCGTTTAGAGGCGGCTTGTCTTTTAACCTTGGTGATGTTATTGTCCCTGAGGAAAAGGTTAAACTGATTAAGGGTGCTGAGGGCAAGGTTGATGAGGTTATGACCAATTATCAAATGGGTCTTATCACCAATAATGAACGTTATAATCAGATTATTGATATTTGGACTGATACAAACCGGTTGCTTACCAATGATGTGTTGAGACATATCTCAGAAGACCGTCAGGGATTTAATCCTGTGTATATGATGTTGGACTCTGGAGCTCGTGGTAGTAAGGAGCAGATTCGTCAGCTGGCTGGTATGCGTGGTCTTATGGCTAAGCCGCAAAAGTCAGGTTCATCAGGAGCGGAGATTATAGAAAACCCAATCATATCAAATTTCAGTGAAGGTCTGTCGGTGTTAGAGTACTTTATTTCTACTCACGGAGCTCGTAAAGGTCTTGCCGATACAGCTCTGAAGACGGCTGATGCTGGTTATTTGACAAGGCGTTTGGTAGATGTGGCTCATGATGTAATAATCACAGAAGAAGATTGTGGTACATTAAGAGGGCTTCCTACAACAGCCTTAAAAAAGAATGAAGAAATAGTTCAGACTTTGTATGACAGAATACTTGGTCGCGTTACCTTGCATGATATTATCCACCCTCAGACAGGCAAAATAATAGCAAGAGCAGGGGAGGAGCTTAACGAAGAAATATGCCAAGAGGTAGAGAATTCGCCTATTGAAGAGGTAGAAATACGTTCGGTTTTGACCTGCGAGGCAAAGCAAGGAGTCTGTGCAAAGTGCTACGGACGTAACCTTGCAACTGCTAAAATGGTTCAAAAGGGAGAAGCCGTTGGCGTTATTGCTGCTCAGTCTATTGGTGAGCCGGGAACACAGCTGACTCTACGTACATTCCATGTCGGTGGTGTTGCAGGTGGAAATATTGGCACATCTTCAAAAATAACCGCAAAATATGATGGACTATTGCAAATAGACGAGTTGAGAGAGGTTAAATTCAAGACAGAAGAGGACAAAAATATCCATATCGTTATAGGACGTTCTGCCGAGATGAGAATAATAGACCCGAACACAAATGCTATTCTTGCTTCCGACAACATTCCTTATGGTTCTAAATTGTATTGCGGAAGCGGCATCAAGGTCAAAAAAGGTGATGTTATTGCGGAATGGGATCCTTACAATGCTGTTATTATTTCGGAAGCTGCAGGTAAGGTATCATTTGAATCAATTATAGAGGGCGTAACATACAAAGTAGAGGCTGACGACCAGACAGGATTGCAGGATAGAGTGATTATAGAGTCTCGCCAAAAAGCAAAAAACCCTTCTATAAGCATATTAGATTCCAAAGGAGAAGTTTTGAAAACTTACGATATACCTGTGGGGGCTCACCTTATGGTTGAAGATGGGCAGAAGTTGAAGGCGGGCGAAAGTCTTGTTAAGATACCTCGTTCGTTTGGTAAGGCTGGGGATATTACTGGAGGTTTGCCGAGAGTAACAGAGTTGTTTGAAGCACGTAATCCGTCTGACCCTGCAATAGTTGCTGAGATAGATGGTGTCGTTTCTTTGAGCAAAAAACTCAAAAGAGGCAACCGTGAAATCATTATCACAAGCAAAACAGGTGAAACTCGTTCTTATCTAATCTCCACATCAAAACAGATTTTAGCACAGGAAAACGACTATGTGAAAGCAGGTACTCCTTTGTCGGAAGGTATCATTACTCCTGCCGATATACTTGCTATCAAAGGACCAATGAAAGTGCAGGAGTACATTGTTAATGAAGTACAGGAGGTTTATCGTCTGCAAGGTGTTAAGATTAACGACAAGCACTTTGAGGCTATCGTTCGTCAAATGATGCGTAAGGTTGAAATTGAAGACCCAGGTGATACTCGTTTTCTTGAGAGTGAAGTGGTGAATAAATTAGACTTTCAGGAGGAAAATGACAACATTTTCGGAATGAAAGTTGTGGAAGAGAATGGTGATAGTGAGGTTTATGCCAACGGACAAATCATTTCGGCACGCAAGTTAAGAGATGAAAATTCGTCATTGAAGCGCCGTGATAAGGTATTGGTACAAGCTCGTGATGCAAGACCAGCAACGGCTAAGCAAATACTGCAAGGTATCACTAAGGCTTCACTTCAAACTAAGAGTTTCCTTTCTGCTGCCTCATTCCAAGAGACAACAAAGGTATTGACCGATGCAACAATCAATGCAAAGGTTGATTATTTGATGGGAATGAAAGAGAACGTTTTGGTAGGTCATTTAATACCTGCAGGAACTGGTCTGAGAGAATATAGGAATACTTTTGTGGCAAACCAAGAAGATATGACAGATACTTCATATCAGAATTCAGCAGGAGGAAAGAAATCAAAGAAAACTAAATAACGCATTTTATATGGAAAATAATAAGAAAAACAACCAGTTGGACATAGAATTGAGTGCTGATATTGCCTCAGGAGTTTATTCCAATCTTCAAATCGTAACTCATTCTCCAACTGAGGTGATAATAGATTTTATTCAGGTTATGCCGGGAACACCGAAAGCTACAGTGAAATCAAGAGTTATACTCAATCCTCAGCACGCTAAACGTTTGTTGTATGCTTTGAAGGACAACCTTGATAAGTATGAAATGCAGCATGGTACAATCAAAGACATAGAACAGGGCGTACAATACGAGCAAATAAACCCTATGGGGCAGGCTTAGTACAAGGACTTTTGCCTTTGAAGGCAATAATTATTAGATTTTAACTTAACAAAACAGCGTTTCAGTTTTTTGGAACGCTGTTTTAGCTTAAAGTGGCTTTGAGTTTCATATTAGAAGTCGGTAAAGGCAAAAGGCATAAGGTTTTTGACGCCTTCAACTTTCGCAAACTTATCTTCACCCAAAGCTATCAAAATTGTAAGAGATGCTTTGGCTCTTTTCTCTGTTTCTAACATTGTCTGCAGGCAAGCACCACAAGGTTTGGCGGCAACAAAGCAGCCATCCTTCATTGCGGCTATTGCTATGGCGGCAATCTTACGCTGTTTGGCATCGTTACCTGCAGCAAACAACGCCACCCTCTCAGCACACATTCCACTTGGATAGGCAACGTTTTCCTGATTAGAGCCTTTCACTATTTCGCCGTCTTGAAAGCGGACTGCCGAACCAACCCTGAATTTCGAATAGGGGCTGTATGAACTTTGCAAGGCTTGTCGTGCCTCCATCACAAGCTCATAATCTTTTTCACAAAGCTCATTTAAGGCTTCAAACTCTTCAAATTCAATCGTTAATTGCTTTTTCATAGTTTTCTCTTTGTTGTTTTTGGTGCTGCAAAAGTAAAAAAGATAGAGCAATTACTCTGCCTTTCTGTTTTGTTTGTTATGAATTTTCATCGGTAATCAAATTGCTGAATAGATAACACCCTATCTGAAACATTATCTTTTGCATCTCCCATATGGATCTCCACATTGCATTTTTGGATTCAACCAACCTCGTTTTCGTTTGCCTGTAATTGTTTCTACAAACATCCATTCTCCTTGTACATCTAAAATTATAACAACACTGTTTTCCTTTTTCAAATTTGCAACAACTTTTGAATTTGTATTAGGTTCTTTATAAATAGGTATTGCTTCGTACTCACCATTTGTGTCATTGATATTATATATCCACGTTCCTAATGTTCCCTTTTTTACATAGTAATCACAATCTTCGCATTGAGAATAAACAGGATTTTCTTCTTCATTAAACTTTATTCTAAAAAAATCATCTTGTTTTCCTGTAATTATTACAGAATAACCTACTTCAAAATTAGGAGGAATTATTGTTGAATTAGCAGGCATATAAGGAGTATTATAAATTTCAAGTTGAAAAAAATCGCTATTAAACATTCCACATTTACAATCGGTAGAGTAAAAAAACTCTGGATGAGTAAATGCTTCTAAATTAGGAACAAGAGTGATAGTATCAGAAGTTGTTAATAGTAATGAATTAACTAATAATAATAAAATATTCATATGCAAAACTTATTAATTCTCATTTTATACCTCCTTTATGCTTGATGTTGCATAGATAACACCCAACCTGACACTTATTCACAATTATAAATAGTTCAAAATACTTTAAGATAAAAAGTTGCTTTGTTTTTACGACTGCAAAAGTATAATTTTTTTTTGAATGTAACACAATTATCAACGTTTGATTTTCGTAAAAGATTTTTTTGTACCTTTGCATTCTCAAACAAAAATAAGATTATGACAAATAAATATCAAAAAACATCATCACAATTTATAGATTTAACGCAACAAAATACCATTAAAAAGTATCGCTTTTCGCAGATGCGGACGTGATGATTTTATATAAATTTTATAATATGATATTGCAATAATGCAATATTTAACTTTATGGGGACAATATAGTATTTTATCCCTTTTTTCGTGCTTTTTGCCAAAATTAAAGCGGCGTTTCAGCGTCACGAAACGCCACTTTAGAAAAATGAAACGGCGTTTCGTTCTGACGAAGTAGTGTTTGGGTAAAATCATTATTTTTTTGGCAAAAATGGAGTGAAATTCTACCAAAATTAAGTGAAAAATTGGCATTTTTAACCTTAATTTTGGTAAATTTTTAGTCAGATTTCGCTGTTTTTTGTGAGTGTTTTGTGTAAATTATCGCTTGCTAAAATGTAATTATTTTGCCGATTTTGAGCGGCAATTTTGTACATAATTTTGATAATTTAGGGACAAAAGAAAAAGATAGGGCAGTTACTCTACCTTTTTTGTTAATTATTTTTAATTTATATTGAGTATTAGGATATTATGAGACTAACACCTAATCTTACACTACCCATTAACGAGTACATTAGAAGCAAAAATTGAATCCAAAAGCCCTGAATTTAGTCCATTATGCCGTATTTTATTACTTTTGCAGCAAAAAACAACATTGTTAAGAGATAAACTAAAACCATTTTCCGTTATCCTGTCACCAATGGAGGCAGTTACCAATCCACCTTTCCGTAAGATTTGCAAGCATTACGGAGCAGATGTTCTTATATCCGAATTCATTTCTTCCGATGCTCTTTTGCGGGAAGTAGAAGCAAGTAAAAAGAAGATGATGTTTGACGACAAGGTGGAGAGACCAATAGGTATTCAAATCTTTGGCAACAACGAGCAGAGTCTTATTGCGGCTACCGAAATTGCGGCGGCAGCTCAGCCCGATTTTATTGATATAAACTGGGGTTGTCCTGTTAGAAAAGTTGCAGGAAAGGGCTGCGGTTCGGGCATTTTGAACGATATACCAAAGATGATAAGCCTCACCAAATCTGTAGTTAGTCATTGCCCGTTGCCTGTGAGCGTTAAGACGAGGTTAGGCTACGATGAGAGCAACAAGCCTGTTGTTTATATTGCGGAGGCTTTGCAGGATGTGGGGATAGAAGCAATAAGCATTCATGGCAGGACAAGGGCTGCAATGTATAAGGGGCAAGCCGATTGGACATTGATAGGTGAAGTGAAGGCTAATGCCCGTATGCAGATACCTGTCTTTGGCAATGGTGATATTGACACAGCAGAAAAAGTTGTTGAGTACAAAAATCGCTATGGTGTTGATGGCATTCTGATTGGCAGAGCGGCAATGGGCAATCCTTTTATCTTCCTTCACGCACAGCAGGCTCTCAGAGGGGAAGCACCTACGCCTGTTTCGGTTCAAGAAAGGATTGAGGTATGCAAACAGCATCTTGAAGGCTTGAGGCAATGGAGAACTGAGCGGGTTGCTTTGCTTGAGATGAGGAAGTTTTATAGCGGGTATTTTTATGCGATGAACAACTTCAAACCTTTTAGAATAAGGCTTGTAACAGCGGAGAGTTATGAAGAAGTTTATGAAATATTAGAGGACGTCAGGCAGAACTTCACAGGCTACCAATTTGACTTGAAGCAGCAAGATTTATAGACAATATATGTGCGGTTATTATTGAAGGTTGGTAATTATTGGACAATGTTATTCGTTTTTTTACTAATTTTGCACCTCTAATATAAGAGAAAGATGAAGAAGATTATAAAGTTTTTTCTCCGCAATGTGCCACGAGCTGCTCTGCAAAGAGTCGTCCGTTTGGCTATTGTGTTTATAAAACCTTTTTATTGGGGTAATAAGGTTGAATGTTCGGTTTGTGGTAAGCATTATCGGAAGTTCCTGCCTTATGGATATGTTCATTCCCGCCCCAATGCCCTGTGCCCTAATTGCCTTTCGTTAGAAAGACATCGCCTTCTGTGGCTATACTTTAATAAAAAGACGGATATTTTGACTTCTTCACTGTCTTTTCTGCACATTGCCCCTGAGATATGCTTCGTTTCACGTTTGAAAAGCACTAATTTGGATTATAAGACCGCTGATTTGGAGTCGCCATGGGCTGATTTGCATTTCAACATTGAGAATATACCGCTGGCAGATGAGAGTTTTGATGTCGTTATGGCTAATCATATTTTAGAGCATGTAGAAGATTTGGATAAAGCGTTGAATGAAATATATAGAGTTTTGAAGACAGGAGGGAGAGCAATACTTCTGTCGCCTGTCAATCCCAATCGTGAGGTTACTTACGAGGATAAAACGATAACCGACCCTTTGGCAAGAGAGAAAGCCTTTGGACAAAAAGACCACCTGCGAGAGTTTGGTAAGGATTATGCACAGGTGATTGGTAAGGATAATGTGGTGGTGATTGAAGATAAAGATTTCATACATGGCTTTACCAATCAGCAGATATACCGCTATGGTTTGGGAGAGGGTAATGAGAATATTTACTTAGCAATAAAGAAATAGAAGATGAAGATAGTATTATTAGGAACATCATACCCTTATCGTGGGGGATTAGCTTTATATAATGAGAGATTAATGGAGCAATTTCGGATAGAGGGTGAAGATGTTGAGATTTGCACTTTCTCACTTCAGTATCCATCGTTTTTGTTTCCGGGGCAGACGCAGTATTCCGCTTCAGCCGCTACTCATCTTTATAAAATAAAGAGACAGGTCAATTCAATAAATCCTTTTAACTGGATATTGATAGGGCGGAAACTCAAACAACAAACCCCAGACATCATTATCATAAAATATTGGATGACTTTCTTTGCTCCGTGCTTTGGAACGATAGCTCGTATTGCCAGAAAGAATAAACGAACCAAAGTAATAGCAATTTTAGACAACGTAATACCTCACGAAGACAGTTTCTTTGACAAACCTTTCACTAAATACTTTGTGAAAAACGTTGATGCCTTTGTAACGATGAGCCAAAGAGTTTATGATGATCTTGCTATGTTTGACTCCAAGAAGCCAAGAGTGCTAACACCTCACCCTTTGTTTGATAATTTTGGTCAAAAACTTTCTCGGCAGGAGGCTTTGACTAACCTCATTGCTCTTTATCCTCAGCTGCCTCGCGAAGATAACACAATACGACTACTTTTCTTTGGCTTGATACGTGAATACAAGGGATTAGACCTTTTGATTGAGGCTTTGGAGCGAGAGGATTTGCAATCTTATCCAATATCTCTAATTGTTGCAGGGGAGTTTTATGACAATGCTCAATCATATTACGACAGGGTTTCGGCACTTGGGCTTACGGGAAAGGTAATTTTTACTGATAAATTTATAGATGATAAGGATGTGAAGAGTTATTTCTGTGCTTCGGATTTGGTTGTCCTGCCTTATAAAGATGCAACACAGAGCGGAGTAACTCAAATAGCCTATCATTTTGAAATTCCAATGCTTGTAACAGATGTCGGAGGCTTGGCAGAGTTAGTTCCAAACGGCAGAAGCGGCTATGTATGCAAGGCAGATAAGGATTCTATTGCGGATAGTTTGGTGTCCTTTTGTCAAAATAAGCCAAACTTTAACCAAACTCTCAGAGAAGAAAAGCAGAAATATGCTTGGAGCAATATGACCAAAGCAATAAGAGATTTGTATCAAAAAACAAAAGAAAGCAACAATGATAATAAGAAGTAAAGCTCCATTAAGATTAGGCTTAGCTGGCGGAGGAACAGACGTTTCTCCCTATTCCGATTTGTTCGGTGGGTGTATTCTCAATGCTACTATAAGCCTTTATGCCTACGCAGATATAATACCAAAAAATGACAATAAGATAACTTTCTATTTAAGAGACAAGGAAGAGTGCTATAATTATAATTTGGTGGAACAACTGCCAATAAACGGAGAAATAGACTTGCTTAAAGCAATTTACAATCGCATTATCAGAGATTATAAGTTGCCTCCTCTTTCCTTTGAGTTGCATACATTTGTAGATGCTCCTGCCGGAAGTGGATTAGGTACTTCTTCAACCTTGGTTGTTGCCGTTTTGGGTGCATTTGTCCAGTGGTTAAACCTGCCGCTTGGCGAATATGACATTGCCCACCTTGCTTATTCCATAGAGAGAGAAGACTTACAACTCGCCGGAGGTAAGCAGGATCAATATGCTGCAACCTTTGGAGGGTTCAATTTTATGGAGTTTTATAATGAAAATAAGGTTGTGGTCAATCCTCTGCGTATTCGTAATAATGTGGTCAATGAACTTTCTCGCTCAATGGTTTTGTTTTACACCGATACCTCGCGAGATTCTGCTAAAATCATAATGCAGCAGCAGCAAAACGTCAATGACAATAACGCCCAATCCATTGAAGCTATGCACAGATTAAAAGAGCAGGCTATTTTGATGAAAGAGGCTCTTCTTAAAAACAATCTTGACGACATAGGCAACATTCTCAACATCGGTTGGGAGCAAAAGAAGCGTATGGCTAAGGGAATATCCACTCAACTTTTTGAAGACGTATATCAAGCGGCATTGGCAGCAGGTGCGACAGGAGGAAAGATTTCTGGAGCAGGCGGAGGCGGCTATATCTTCTTTTATTGCCCAATGGAAAAACGATATGATATTATTAAAGCCTTGCAAGCATTTGGCGGTTCGGTCAGACGTTTTGAATTTACAAAGCACGGCTTGCTCACTTGGCAGTTTTAAAGCAACCAATAATGATTACAGAAGCACTAATACTTGCCGGCGGTCTGGGCACAAGGCTTAAAAACGTAGTGAAAGACCTTCCCAAACCATTAGCACCAATCAACGGCGTACCTTTCCTTTCCATTCTAATGAGATACCTTTCATTGCAGGGAATAAAACATATTATTCTTTCCGTTGGCTATAAGCATGAACTGATAGAAAGCCTGTATGGCAATAACTTTGAGGGCATTAAAATTAGCTATGCTATTGAAAGCGAACCTTTTGGCACAGGAGGAGCAATAGCATTAGGGCTTAGCTTTGCACAGACCAAGAATGTATTGGTGGCAAATGGTGATTCGTTTATTAAGTTTCGCCTTTCTGATTTATCCAAATTTGATTTACAACCGAAGGAAATAGTGATTGTCTTAAAGTCTATGCAGAACTTTGAGCGTTACGGCAGCGTCAAAACAGACGGAGATAGGATTATAGCCTTTGCCGAGAAGTCATTTGTTGCCGAAGGTTTGATAAACACGGGAGTATATTTGGCAAACAAAGATATTTTCAAGGATAAGGTTGGGCAGAAATTTAGTTTTGAGAAAGACTTTTTAGAAAAAGAGGTTGCTCTTTCTAACTTTCATTCTATCATCTGCAACGAATACTTTATTGACATAGGCATACCTGAGGACTACAACAAGGCTCAAACATCCTTACATCAAGAAATGAGCCTGTAAAATCAACAAATTTTATATTATAATAGTAAAATGATAATATTTTGTACCTTTGCAGCCTAATTATAAGCTAATTATATGAGAAGATATTTGCCATTTGTACTGCTTTTATTGAGTTTTGTTGCTTTACAATCTCAAACTACGGTAACCTTTAAGCCTAATGCTACCATAGGACAGGACGCTCCGATATGGATGTTAGACAATGACTGTGTTGCTAATTGGCTTCCACAGACGAGTGCCAATACAAATTTTGGGGATCACTTTACACTGATTATTGGAGATTGGACATGGAATGCTAATGGCTGTGGAAGCGGGACGATACGCTCTGTGTTAAAATTTGAGCAATTAAGCACAATTCCTACAAATGCAACTATTACCTCTGCAATACTCAAGTTATATGGTACGGGTCCTAATCAAGATTTACTTATATTGGGTAATAATAGTTATTATAACGGAAGTACATTTCCAACAAATGAAGTTTGGATAGAACAAATCACGTCTTCATGGGACGAAAATACAATAACATGGAACACACAACCTACAACGACAACCACAAATCGTATTTCTATCGCCCCTTCTACTACACAATATTATTGGAATTATGTAGATAGCTCTTCAAACTTCCTATCAATGGTGCAACAATGGGTTTCTAATCCTGAGAGTAATCAAGGGATTATGCTGAAACTACAAAACGAACAGCATTACCGCAGCATGACCTTTGCCTCCAGCAATTATTCTGACTCAACGCTACATCCTGAACTAATAATAACTTATATTGTTAATGACCCTTGCGAAAATTACACTGCCGATTTAGGCATAGACTTCTCTGTTTGTCAGGGTGATAGTGTCCGACTTTGGAATCGCACCTCCGACACAGGAACATGCCAGTGGTCAATCAACAATTATGAAGGAGATACGCTGACTTTTGTCGCTGATACTACGCAAACTATCTACCTTATTATGCTTGACAGCAATGGCTGCACCGCTTCAGCCTCCGTTGTGGTCAATGTGCAAAACCCTCCGCAAATCACATTTAGCGGCAACACCATAATCTGTGCAGGCGGCAGCACAACACTAACCGCAATCGCCGATGTACCCAACTGCACCTTCGCTTGGAATAACGGCAGCACAGGTAACGAAATAACAGTTTCCCCGAATATTCCAACAACTTACTCTGTTACCGCAACGACCCAGCCTTTAGGTTGCAGCTCAACGGCAGAAGTATCAGTTAATATTCAGTCTCCGCAAGTTACAGCAGGCAATGATGTTAATATTTGT
>JAISLH010000099.1 GCA_031260565.1 Bacteroidales bacterium | reverse complement strand
GGCGTCTATTGTTGGAAAGCAAAATACTCACATTTTGATTCGCCGACAGAGACCAAAGAAGCAGTAGGCTCATTCATCGTTTTCTATTGATAATCATCCACTTCATCATATTCAAAGGCTGCTTTAACACAAGAAAGCAGCCTTTTATTTTGCCAAACCCTTGTTTCAATTTACCCAAACGCCGTTTTAATTTCATTAGATGTACATCAAAAATAAATAAGATGTACATCAAAAGAAAATAAGATGTACATCAAAAGAAAATAAGATGTACATCAAATATATTTTAAGTGGCGTTTCGTTGAAATCAAACAGCCTTTTGCTAAATTAAAGCGGCGTTTGAGTGAGTTGTAAGGCTGATTTAGTTTATTGTTGTGAAAATATAGAGGGAGGAAAGTAGGGCAGGGGATAGCAAAAAAGTTATCCGCCGATGTAAGATTTCGCCCCAAAAGACGTCTTAAAAGACATACTGAAATTTTTAATTAGTTTGATATGAACAAAAAGAACATTATCCTCACTCTATTGGCACTCTGCTGCCTTTCTGCTTACAGCCAAAAGACGATTGAAGGCTTTGTATATGACGATAACAGCAAAGACCCCATTGCTTACGCCAATATATTATGGTTAGGCAGCACAACAGGCACTGCTTCCGACATTAACGGACATTTTTCCTTACAAAACACATCCAATAACAGCGAAAAGCTAATTTTTCGCTGCGTTGGCTATACGTCTGATACCATTTTGGTCTCACCAAATATGCGGAACGTAAAAATATATCTTAAATCGGAAACAACATCACTTGGTACGCTGGATATACAGGGACGTCAGCAAAGCACATATCTTGACAAGATGAGTCTGGAAGCTACTCAGGGCATAACCAAAGAGGGCTTGAAACACTTGGCTTGCTGTAACCTTGGCGAGAGCTTTGAAAATTCGGCTTCCGTTGATGTGGGTTACTCCGATGCTGTGAGCGGTTCAAAGCAGATTCAACTCTTAGGTTTGACCGGTGTTTATTCTCAGTTACTTTTAGAGAATGTTTATTTTCTTAGAGGCTTATCAGCTCCTTTTGGATTGAGCTATGTGCCGGGCAGTTGGATGGAAGGCATATCTATTTCTAAGGGTGTGGCAACGGTAAAGCAGGGTTATGAAACGGTAACGGGGATGATAAATCTTGAATACGAAAAGCCGCAAAGAGGAGACTTGTTTTTCCTCAATCTATATACCAATTCGGATTTGAGAGGTGAGATAAACGCCAAGACAAATGTCAAAATCAATGAGAAATTAAGCACAGGTTTATTGCTACATGGCAGTTATAACGGATTATACACTTATGACCACTCAGGAATGATGGGCAATATGACGGGCGATGGCTTTATGGACAATCCAAAACAGGGTCAGTTCAATATCGTTAATCGTTGGAATTATGAGATACCTAACGGTCTTTGCAGCCAAAGCCTGATAAACTACACTCATGATTACAGACAGGGTGGTCAAATGGATTTCGCTTCCAATATGAGAGGCAATGATTCTGTTTATGGTTTGGGCGGCAACGTTGATAGACTGTATTTCTTTACCAAAAATGGAGCACCGCTAAGTAAAAACTCATCTTTCGGCACTCAAGTTTCAGGTACGTACTTCAAACAGGACGCTTTCTTTGGTCAAACGAACTACAAAGCACAGGAAACCGACCTTTACTTCAACGCTTTGATAAATAAGGAAGTGAGAGGTGGGCATTATGTTGATTTTGGAGCAAGTTTCCGTTACTCAGACCAAAGAGAGGATTTGTTTAGTAAGCCATACCTCACTGCCATTGCCTTTAACAGCAACAGCATCGCAATAAAGGATAATTTCTTCCGTGAAGAGATTGTGCCGGGTGCTTTTGGGCAGTTCTCCTTTGTTTATGGCACAAAATTTTTGACAACGGTCGGCTTGCGATATGACTATAATTCTTTCTACGAAAAGCATATCATAACGCCAAGACTTCATTTCCGCTGGTCTATTGCCGATGATTTGGTGCTAAGAGGGGCAGCAGGTAAGGGCTATCGCACGGCTAACATCATTGCTGACAACTTTGGCTTGCTTACTTCTTCAAGAGACCTCATTATAAAGGACAACCAGCTTCTGAAAATGGAGGATGCTTATAACGCAGGCTTGAATTTGGTGAAGACTTTTAAGATTTGGGGTGATAGAGACTTGACAATAATGGCGGATTATTATCATACCAACTTTGTAAATCAGGTAGTAATGGATTTAGATCAGGATGCCAATCAGGCGATATTCTATAACCTTGACGGCAAATCATACTCCAATTCCGCACAACTTGATATTATGTTAGAGCCTGTTGAGAGATTTAATATCACTTTGGCAGGACGTTATAACGATGTGAAGACAACTTACAATGGAGTCTTGATGGAGAAGCCTTATACGAGCAAATTCAAGGGCTTGATAGTGCTTTCCTATCGTACAAAATATGATAAATGGACGTTTGATTTCACAACGCAGTTCAATGGTAAGCAAAGACTGCCTTTGAATGTGGGAATGGTGCAAGGCTATTCAGACCCTTATGTCTTTATGCTTGCTCAGGTAACTCGGAAATTTAAGTATTTTGATGTTTATGTAGGGTCTGAGAACCTTACTAATTACACTCAGGATGTTCCTGTAATAGGTGCAGACCAGCCTTTCAGCCAAAACTTTGACGCTTCGGTGGTTTATGCTCCTATTATGAGGAGAACGTTTTATGCAGGTTTAAGATGGTCAATTAAATAGTAATAATAAATAAACTAAAAGATGAAAAAAGTAATTTTAATGCTTATTGCCGTGCTGTTTTCGCTAACTGCCGCACAAGCACAGGAGAAATCAAACGTAGAGACGGTTGATATTCAATTACCAAGATTTTGTTGCTCAAGCCTTACGCCAATAATAGAGAAGTGTTTGGCTTTTGAGCGTGGCGTAAAAGACTTCTCTGTCAAAGAGGAAGACAAATACGTAAGGGTAACCTTTAACTCCAAGAAGACAAGTCAGGAGAAGATAGAAAAGGCTCTTGGTGCAATCGGAGTAGAGACGCCAAACTGCAAGGCAAACGCAAGAGCTATTGAAAAATTACCTGCTTGCTGTCAATCGGCAGCAAAAGGTGAGCGAGAGGGTTGCGACCATTCAAAGATGTAGTTGCCTTTCAACAAATTAAAGTCATAACTGAGAAGGAGAGTATGCCCATTTATTGAGGCATACTCTTTGTTTTTTGTGCCTTTGCTTGTGTAAAAATTGAAAATATTTTACAAAAAAATTGCGTATTCAAATAAAAGTTGTACCTTTGCAAAAGTTTTGAAGGGTTAAGTGTTTAGAAAAAACTTATACTAAAGGCGAACCCCTTCTATTTTTTATTTATTGATTTAATTTTTTTATGAACATTTTCGTATCAAACTTAAGTTTCGCTATCACAGATGACGACTTAAGAAATGCATTTGAAGAGTACGGTGAAGTATCTTCTGCAAAGGTTATCACAGACAAGTTTTCAGGTCGCTCACGTGGCTTTGGATTTGTAGAAATGGGTGATGCCGAAGGTCAAAAAGCAATCGATGAATTAAACGGAGCAACTTTTGACAACAAAGTTATTAACGTAGCTGTTTCCAAACCAAGAGAGCAAAGAACAGATCGCTCAGACAACAGAGGTGGTGGATTCAACAAAGATAGAGGATATCGCAAGAACGATAGATACTAATCACTTGATAAGTTTGAAGGGAGAGTCCGGCGAGTAAATTGCTGGACTTTCTTATTTTTTACCCAATTCCAATTTTACAGATACTACTTTCCCTTATTGATACCCAAACCATAGAGAGCAAAATCGCCGATAGAAGGGTCGGCAGGGAAGATTTGCCGCAAATAATCCGTTATTTCCACCGCCGCAACCATATCTGCACTGCGTCTATTGACTATTGCCAGCTGCCGAGCTGTCTGAAAGACGTGAGTATCTAATGGAATGACCAACTGCGAAGGCTGCAAAATCGTCCAAATTCCCAAATCCACAATGCCATCATCACGTATTAGCCACCGCAAAAGCATACAAAGCCTCTTGCAAGCTGATTTCGTATCCTTTGGTATCCCATTCACATCCGCAAACCGCTCATTAAAATATCCCAAAACACCATTAAAACTATTCTCTTTCAGTCGCTTGGCTATATCTTGCTCCATATCGCCGCTCTGAGTGTATATTTCATTGAGCCGAAGGCAAAGAGCATAAAAATCATTCTTCTTATAAAACCGATAAAGCGGTGAAAAGTCGTCTTTGAAGTGGCGAAAGGATTGATTGAGAATATATTTCGTGGGGGACAAAGCGAACTCTCGGTGCAGCACATCAAGCACTTGGAGAAACGACCGCCTGTTTCCATACGCCAACCAAGCCGAAACGAAGGCAGAAATCTCAATATCAGTCTTTTGCTCATAGCGATGAGGGAACTGAACGGGGTCTTCGGCGATGAAAAGCGGCGTATTATACTGCTTGGCGTAACGAATAATTTGCTCTTGTGTTGTCATCTTTAAGGTTTTGCGGTCTTTTGGAGCGGCAAAAGTACAAAAAAAGTTTCTAAAACGCCGTTTGGCTAAGTTAAAGAGGCGTTTTTGTAAAATAAATCTTGCTTTTGCTCTAATATTCAGAAATTATGTACTTTTGCAACTTGAAATCATATAATTATGATATTGGATTGTAGTTGTTTTTGTAATATTTGGAACGGGACTTCGTTCGGAAACATCATAGGAATTGTTAGTTTGGTTATAACTTACTTTGCTTTGCGATACGCCTATAAGAGTAATAAGAACTCAGAACAAATTTTAAAAGATATAAAACAAGACATCAATAAATTACCACAAGAAATTGCAAAGATTGCCGTTGGTTTAATTATAAGCAAACCAAATGAAGAAGACAGAACACAGCAAGAACAACAAATAATTCAAACAGCAGTAGAGAATAATACCAACCCTCAAACAGCGGAAGAATGGTTTTTGAAAGGTTATGCAGCACAAGAGAAAAAGGATTACGAAGAGGCTATTGAATGTTATGAGAAAGCAATAGACTTAAAGCCTGATTACGCAGAGGCATATTGCAATATGGGAGTTGCTTATGCAGAAGGGAAGATTGATTACGAAGTGGCTATTAAATGTTACGAGAAAGCAATAGAATTAAAGCCTGATTTAGCAGGTGCATATAACAACATGGGAGTTGCTTATGCAGAATGGAAGCAGGATTACGAAAATGCGATTAAATGTTATGATAAAGCAATAGAATTAAAGCCTGATTTCGCAGAAGCATATTTCTTTATGGGAGCTGCTTATGATGCTTGGAATTGGCAATACGAAAAGGCGATAGAATGTTATGATAAAGCAATAGAATTAAAGCCTGATTTCGCAGAGGCATATAACAATATGGGAAATGCTTATCAAAATTGGAATTGGCAATACCAAAAGGCAATTGAATGTTATGAGAAAGCGGTAAAGTTAAAGCCTGATTACGCAGAGATATATAGCAATATGGGAGTTGCCTATGCACAAGGGAAGCAGGATTACGAAAAGGCGATTGAATGTTATGAGAAAGCAATAGAATTAGACCATGATTGTGCAAACGCATATAACAATATGGGAGTTGCTTATAAAAATTGGAATGGACAACACGAGAAGGCAATTGAATGTTATGAGAAAGCAATAGAGTTAGACCATGATTTAGCAGACGCATATTGCAACATGGGAGTTGCTTATGCAGAAGGGAAGCAGGAACACGAAAAGGCAATTGAATGTTATGAGAAAGCAATAGAATTAAATCCTGATTACGCAAAGGCATATTACAATATGGGAGTTGCTTATCTTGAAAGCGGAGATGAATATCAGGGAGAAAGTTGTATGTATCAGGCAGCACAACGTGGGTATGAGCCTGCAAAAAAATGGTTAAAAGATAACAACATAGAATAATTTGCTTTCAGGCAACTTAAATGACATTTGCAAGCCGCAAAACTAAGAAAAAATTTCACAAAATCTTCTTTTATTTCCACAAAACTTAATTAAAATTTCACAAAATTTGACTTCAATTTGCTGAAACTTTTCTTCAATTTGCTGAAATTTGACTCTAATTTAGCGAAATTTGACTTCAAAAAAGCGGAATTTGACTTCGTGAAAGCGAAACAAAGTTTGCGTTGTAACCAAACTTTGTTTAAATTTAGCGAAATCAAGTTTAAATTTCACGAAATCAAGTTTCATTTTGCTGAAGTCAAGCTTTAGAATTCTAAAGTCAAGCTTCGTGAAATTAAAGTCAAGCTTCGTGAGAGCGAAATTTTACATTTTTTCGGCAAAAAAAGACAAAAAAAAAGGATAATCCAATTGGACTATCCCCTGTCAAAACATATTAAACTTGTATAATCATTTCCAACGAGTGGAATTTGATTCGATTGGATTAAAATTTCAAAGTACTAAATTAAAACGAATTTTAATAAAATTTATTCGTCATTTAATTATCACAGAAAAAAGTTACAGCAAATTATTGCCTGATTTTATATTGAGTTTCTCAACACTACATATACAAAAACCGTGCCAAAATAGCGTAAAGTCTGATTTTTTTCAACTATTTTTTTGTTTTACAAAATTTTTATACCTTTGCCGCTTGAAAATATTTGATTTTACGACAAAAAAACAAAAGATTAAATAAGTGATATGAGCAAGTACGATTTGAAAAAGGTGTTTTACCCCAAGAGTTTTGAGGTTTTACGAAAGGGGAAATACACAAAGCAGCTGTTTGTTAAGGATTTGACGGCAGGGTTGATTGTCGGCATTGTAGCCTTACCCTTAGCTATTGCCTTCGGTATTGCCAGCGGCGTAAGCCCTCAGCAAGGTCTGATAACGGCTATTGTTGCCGGGTTTGTAATCTCTTTTTTGGGCGGGTCAAATGTTCAGATTGGCGGTCCGACAGGGGCTTTTATCGTCATAGTGTCAGGCATCCTCGCCGACAAAGGCATTGTGGGCTTGATGATTGCAACATGTATTGCGGGCGTTTTCCTCATCGTTATGGGGCTTTTGAAGTTTGGCGATGTTATAAAGTTTATGCCCTATCCCATTATCGTAGGTTTCACAAGCGGTATTGCCATAATGATTTTCTCAACTCAGATAAAGGACTTCTTTGGTCTTACGGCTATGGACGGCTCACGGCTCAATGTTCCGTCAGAGTTTATAGATAAGTGGATATGTTACTTTGAGACCATAACGACTGCTAATCCCTGGGCAACGGCTGTTGCTATCTTCACCGTTGTTATAGGTATCTTTTGGCAGAAAGTAACGAAGGTCGTACCCGGTTCGCTGGTTGCTCTCATTGTTTGTTCGGTTATTTCTGTTGTTTTGAAGCATTACAACATTCATATAGACACTATTGGCAACGTTTATCCTGAGTTGAGCGGAGGAGCGGCTCTTCCCAAACCCGAGATGCCTGCAATCAACCTGCGAGCTTTTAGAGAGCTGCTGACGCCTGCCTTTACTATTGCAATGCTTGGGGCTATTGAGAGTTTGTTGTCTGCAATGGTGGCTGACGGAGTAACGGGTAAGAAGCACAATTCAAACACCGAGCTTATCGGTCAGGGTATTGCCAACGTTGTTTCGCCAATCTTTGGTGGTATTCCTGCAACAGGGGCTATCACAAGGACGATGACCAACATCAATAACGGCGGAAAGACTCCCGTATCTGGTATGATACATAGCGTATTCTTGCTTTTGATTTATCTCTTTCTTATGCCGCTGGCGTCAAACATTCCTTTTGCCTGTCTGGCTGGTGTTTTGGTGGTGATAGCTTACAATATGTTTCAGATAAGAGTAGTGAAGGGCTTGATGAAGAACCCAAAGAGTGATGTTATTGTCTTCTTTGTTACCTTCCTTTTGACTGTTTTGTTTGACTTAACCATTGCAATAGAGGTCGGAATTCTCATTGCAGGTATTTTGTTTATCAAAAGAGTTATGGAAACCTCAAACATCAAGGTCATAGAGAACGAATTTATGAGGACAGAAGACCCTGAAAGCGATGCCATAATGGAGAAACTGAACAAGGATATAGAGATTTATGAGATTGATGGACCGTTTTTCTTCGGCATTGCAAACAAATTTGAGCAGGTAAGCAGCGAATTGAAAGCCCGAAAGCCCAAAGTGCGTATCATAAGAATGCGAAAAGTGCCGTTCATTGACTCAACGGGCTTGCAGAACCTTTCAACGCTATGTATGAAGAGCCGAAAGGAAAAAATACAGGTTGTTTTGAGTGGTGTAACTGAGGAAGTTTATGGTGTCTTAGAGCATTCTGGCTTTGCCGATAAGTTAGGTAAGGAATTTATCTTTGACCATATTTCAAAGGCTCTGAAAAAGGCGGAAGAGATTGCTTCAAACAGCGAACCAAAACGTTAAAACGCTCTACAATTTCGCTATTTTAGAACTGTATTTCTTCACAAAAGCGGCAATACTTGGGGCATCCGTTTGACTCATACGCCCAATGACGGCGGTAACTTCTTCTTTTATCCAAGCATTCTTTTTGTTCATAAAATTAACTAAAAGCTGCAGCTGCCAGATTGCTACACTTATCTTTATCTCTTTTACGTTCAGTTGCTTGAAACAGCCCTCTATCACCGCATCATCGTACTTTCCATCGGTAACTTCAAGCATTTTAGGTGTCGCATGCTTCTGTTGTTTGAGCCGATAAATGTTTGTGAGTATTTTTCCGAAGGTTCGTGCTGTTGTATAGTGCTTTACCTGATTGTATTTGCCGAACAAATCATCCAAAATGGGGTCTAACAACGCCGGGTCTTTGATAAACAATGCCTCAAGCACCAAAGAGCAATGAAAAGAGCTTTGAGGGTCAGGCGAAAACGATATTTCAAACACATTTTCTATCGGAAAATTTTCTTCAACGAGCTTATCGGCAAGCTCTTTTATTTCTTTCTTGTTCATCGAAAGATAAACCATTGACATAAATTCTACTCTTGTTGTCATAGATTATTAGTTCGTTAAATTATTTCATTTATTTAGCACAATCAATCATCGTTAGAATGCAAATTTTGCTCCAATCATTGCCATAAACCTTTGAGACGGATAGTTAATATATTGATACTGACGCTGGAAAGCAAGATTGTTTAAATTGATAAAAAGAGACAGCTGCTTGTTGAAGTCATACTGAGCAGCAAGATTAAGGTCTATCCTCGGCGACAGGCTAACGAGTGTGCCGTTTTGGTCAAGGGCATCACTGGCTGTAAGAAAGGACGGAGTGAATTGAAGCCTTAACTTCTTGGCTATAAGATATTCCACAGCGAAATGGGCAATGAAAGTTGGCATATAATAGGCTGCCGTAATATTATCTAAATCGAAGCCCTGCACTTGTGCATCCAACAGAATATTTAAGGTCTTGGTCAGCGTGTAATGAAGTTGAAACTTAGCGTAATACTGATTGCCGTCATCGTAATGAAGAACGAACATATTGTTTAGCTGAGCTTCCTCGTCCAATGCAAAAAAGCCTTTGTTGGTTAGCAGATTTATGCCCATATCTAACTGCATTGTCAGCGTAGGAGCAGGATTTGACATCACCTGAACGAAGATTTGGAGTTCTTTTTCATTCATTAGCAATATTGAAGGGCTGATGTATGGGTTTTCAAGTCTTGTTTTGTTAAGATTTTTAGGCGTTATAGAGCCAGTAATCCCTGCTTTGAGATGAAGCAAATCCTTGATTACGGGGTAGTAAGCAAAGATTTCAGGCATTATATGAAACTTTGAGTCATCTGTTCCGAAGGTTGGTATCATTGTTACGCCAGCGTGGAAGGACAACTCTTGGAGATGTGGCAATGAAAACTCTAAATATGGGTTTATTGTAAGCAGTCCGTTGTCCGAATTGTCGTATCCGTATATTGAATCGGTGTCAAAATATGGCAAAACGTCAAATTCGTTGTTGAAAAGAATGTGTTGATATGCCAAATTGATACCTAAAACTTGTGGTTTGCCGTTCCAAAAGTCCATATTCTTGCGTGCGGAAAATGAAACAAGGACATCGGTCTCGCTTATGCCGTAAATAGATGATGTATTGTTGATGTCAAACGTTGCTTTGTGGTGAAGCATATCCTCGTCTCTGAAAAGGCTGCCGTAATTGAGTCTAAAACCAACGTTATTGAAAGAAACACGATAGTCTTTCTTCTCAGGCTCAGCGTATAACGTATCAGGGTTGAAGCCATACCAATAGTTGCGGCTGTAATTGTAGTAAAGGCTGGCGTCAAGAAAGCAACTGTTCCATATCTTCTTTGCAAACAGGTCAATATTGTTGTCGGCGAACGTGCTGTGTGCAACATCTGTCATATTGCCCCAAAGAGATGAGTAATGCCTTGCGTGAGCCGAGTAGATAAAGTCCCGAGAGCGTGTCTGGGAATAAGAGATGTCTAAATAGGGTGTAAGATATGTTCCGATACCTGCGGCAACGTGAGTATTGTAAAGCATTTCTATCGGCTCGCCTTTTACCTTTGCCGGCTTGATTGTTTCAAGTGGCATCGTAGGTTGAAAAGGCTTTTCAATAGGATTAAGGGAGAATGTTTCTTTTTTAAGTTCCATATCCATAGTTGTTGCCCTTTCGTCTATCTTTCTTGCTTCGCTCACAATCGGATTAAAGGTTGAGGTAACGATAACGGTCTCATTGTGGATTTTTTCGTTGTTCTGAGCCGACAAATCCGCACTATATATTCCTGATACTATCAAAGCCAGTGCTAAAATCTTGTGATACTTCATTTTTCTTTGAGTTTAATGATTTTCAAGCGGCAAAGGTACAAAAAAATCCTTAATATCACTTTTCCAACTCTTTCGTTTAATTTTTTATATGCTTATTTCATTATGGTTTTCCACTCTTATGGCGAAGTGAAACCAACCTTTATTTTCACCAAATGCCACCTTAATTTTCTAATGCGGCGTTTCGTGACGC
>JAISLH010000098.1 GCA_031260565.1 Bacteroidales bacterium | reverse complement strand
CGCCGCTTTAGGAAAATGAGGCAGAGCTTGGTTTTGGCAAAGGGGTGCAATACTTGCATTTTTGCTTCACTTAAATTATATAAAAACACTCACTAAAAAATTCTTTTAAGAAAAGCGGCAAGTGAGTCTTCATTTTAATAATCTCAAATTTATTTCTACCTTTGCAAAATCAAATAATATCTTTTTGCAACATTCATTCACTATGGGCATTAGTCTTAACAACGTCTCTTATTCACATATTGACAAGACGGTTCTCTTTGAAAACCTCAACCTTTCGCTGTCTGACGGCGACAAGGCGGCTATCGTGGGCAACAATGGCTCAGGTAAATCTACTCTTTTGCAGATTGTTGCAGGTGTTTTGCAACAAAGCTTCGGAGAAGTGTTGATTTCCCAAAAGCCTTATTTCGTTCCACAACATTTAGGTCAATGGGATGATATGACGATAGCCCAAGTGCTGAAAATAGATGATAAGTTGCATGCCTTAAAGTCTATTTTACAAGGAGATACATCAGAGAAAAACTTTGCTATGCTCAATGACGATTGGGATATTGAGCAGAAAGCGGAGGCTGCATTATCGTTTTGGGACTTAAAAACAAGGGGTTATGATACCAAAATGTCATCTTTGAGCGGTGGAGAGAAGACTAAGGTTTTTCTTGCAGGAATTGGGCTTTATAATCCTAATATTGTGTTACTTGATGAGCCGTCTAACCACTTGGATTTGCAAACAAGGGAGAAATTATATAACCTTGTGGAAAAGTCAAGTGCTACAATGCTTATCGTAAGCCACGACAAGACGTTGCTCAACAAACTGAATATGATTTTTGAACTTCAAAAGCAGGGCATAAAACTTTATGGTGGTAATTTTAAGTTTTATTCTGAGCAAAAGGAACTTGAAGTCAATGCTTTACAACAAGATATTCAGTCGGCGGAAAAGGATTTGCGTAAGGCAAAACGCATTGAGCGTGAAACTATTGAACGTCAAAACAAAGTAGAAGCAAGAGGCAAAAAACAGAAACAAAAAGAGGGGGTGGCAAGGATAATGATGAAGACTCTCAAAGATAGTTCTCAGAACACGTCTGCACGTTTGAAGGATGTGCATCACAGCAAGATAGACAATATAACGCAGGAAATGATTGCGTTACGTAAGCAAAGTATTGACAAGGAACAGATGAAGCTCAATTTAGATAACTCTTCACTACATCGCAATAAGATTTTGGTCAAAGCAAAGGATATAAACTTCTCTTACAATGGGGATAAGATGTTATGGCAACAGCCTCTGACGCTAACGATAGTAAGCGGTGAAAGAATTTTAATAAAGGGCGGCAACGGTAAGGGCAAAACTACGCTTATCAATATTTTATTGGGCAGGTTTCAGCCTTCGGTCGGCAGTGTTGAATGTGTTCAAGCAAGCAGTGTTTATATTGATCAGGATTATTCTTTGCTCAATTCACAGCTGTCGGTCTTTGAACAGGCACAACTCTTTAATACTTCCGCCTTGTTGGAACACGAAATCAAACTGCGATTAAACCGCTTTCTCTTTGACAAAACGCAGTGGGAGCAGCCTTGCAACAGCCTTAGCGGTGGCGAACGTATGCGTTTAGTTTTGTGTTGTTTGACAATACGTAGCCAAGCTCCTGACATCATAATACTTGATGAGCCAACCAACAATTTAGATATTCAAAACACGGAAATTTTGACCTCTTCCATTGCTTCCTATCAAGGGACGCTGATAGTTGTTTCCCATGATGTGCATTTTTTGTCGCAAATCGCAATAGAGAAAACAATCAATGTTATATAGCAAATGGCGTTTGTCAAAATTGCTATCTCAATGCAGTAAAATTTATGATTAAAACGACTGATGTTAAATTTATTATTACTTTTACACAATGAAAAAAGCAACAATTTATCTAGCAGCGGCATTGTTCAGCGTTACTATTTACGCACAGAGTGACAGCATCACACTAATTAAGGACGGCAAATACAATTTCTATAGCAATGATACAATAGAGTATGACACGTTGCCTTGTAACACAATTTCAATAAAAGAACGTCTTAATGATAGTCTCTATATATGGAAATTTACAAAGAACAACATTTCTTTAATCTTTGATACTCTAAATTATAATACACTTCCTCTTACATTTGAATTTTTATGGGCAACAGATAAAATGCTTGCTCTTGGTAGCCATTGTGGTACATATTGTTGGAGTAATTTAGTTATTACTTTTCAAAATTCACCAACTATTGATACTTTTCAGTATATAGCCATTGATACTACATCAATGAATATATTAGAATTAAATGATGATATTTTTTTGATAACAAATTTAATAACAAAAGATACAATATCAGTAGAGACTGATTTTTATAAGTATCGACCAGAAGGAGGGTATCCGCTATTTTATATTGAGATTATAAATTTCACAAATTCTCTCATTGAGTACAAAATTGAACGAAATAATGATAATTATATTATTAGAAACATACAATATGAATTTCCTTATAATGCGGAAATACAATGTTTCCATCAATGGTAAGAGTGCTAACGTTTCGAATTAGGTGGTGCTAAAAAAGGGTAATGTTTCAGTTTTGGAGTTATGAATAAAGGAGAAAGCATAAAACAAATTTCAGCGGCATTGTTCAACTATACTATTTACGCACGGAAAAAGATAGTGTTACGACAACAAAATGAATTATATGAGATTTATTTTGTAATTTTGCCCTATTAAAATCAAATAATTATGTTGAAATTGTATCACGGAAGTAATATAAAAGTTGAAACACCTGAACTGATTGAAAGTTTGCGTGGGTTGGATTTTGGTAAAGGTTTTTACACCACAAGCAATTATGAACAGGCTGTTCGCTTTACTGAAAATGTTGTAAGAAGAAAAAGAGCAGGTGAGCGAATAATATCTGTCTATGAAGTTGATGAGGTGGCTTTGTTCTATGAATGTTCTGTAATAAAGTTTGAACAGGCAGATGAGAAATGGCTTGATTTTGTGGTTAAGAACAGGACATTGTCTTATCATGGAATTGCTTACGATGTTGTTGTTGGACCTGTGGCAAATGATACTGTTTTCAATGTGATTGACCTTTACATTGACGGCGTGCTTGACAGAGAAGAAACAATAAAAAGGCTTAAAGTGAGGGAATTATTTGACCAATGGACATTCTGCACCGAACAGGCAATATCGTTTTTGAAATTTATTAAAGCAGAAAAATTATGAACGAAGTAGAAAAATTACATAAGATTTCATTGCGGACAAAAATTCCAACTATTGCAAGAATGATTGAGAAAAATAATCATTTAAGTTTCAATCAGGCATTGATATACCTTTATTCTTCGCAATTATTCAATGATTTGGAAGATGAGAAAACAAAGATATGGCACTTTTCCAATGTGCTTTTGTATGATTTACTTATGCAGGAAAAACTTAACAATAAAATAGATTATCCAGATGTGTAGAGAGGTAGATAATAAGAGAAAGTTTGTTGTTTTTGCCATAGAGGAATACCGCAATCGTAAAAACCTTGACGGACAGACGGCAATAAATCTGTTTGAGAAAAGCGGTTTGTTGCAGTATCTCGAAGACTTTTACGATGTTCTTCATTCTAATGGCACGGAATATCTTATTGCTGATATTGAAGATTATTTGAAAAGCAGAAGTATTTCCATTTTCTAATACCAATAAAAGGAAATAAGGCTATGAAGACAAGAAGTATCATTATTTTAATTGCAATTTGGCTTATCATTCCGGTAATACTCCACTATTCACACCCTTTGCTTATAGGCTTTTGTTGGTCGTTAGAAATTCTGTTATTACTGATACTATTTATCATTCAACTTATAGAACTCATACAAGAGAGAAAAAAACTAAAAAGACGAAGAATAATATCTGTAATTGTACTTTCTGTATTGCTATTTTTTAGTATTCGTATGATGTTTTTAATAGGGTTACTCATAGAAAAAATAGATTTTGCAATTTTCTACAATAAAAGAATGGAAATAGTTGAACAAGTCAAAACAAAACAATTAAATCCTAATGTAGAGTGGAATGGTTTTTTATGTCAGTTGCCTTTTGAATATCCAATAATCTCTCATAGCGGAAATGATATTTGTATTTATAGAAATGATACAACACAAACAGTAGAGGTCTCTTTTTTTATTTCCAGAGGCTTTTTGGATATTCCGTCTAAATTTTTTGTTTATACAAATGATAGCAATATGATTAAAAAATACGAAATGCTAATTAAAGAAAAACCTGAAAATAATTGGAAAAAACAAGATAATTGGTATCGTATATTAGAGTAGGGAGAGTCAAACAAAATTGCAGTGGCATTATAAGGGATTATGTCGAATTATTTTTGTAATTTTGCCAAGTCATTAAAAATAAAAAAGATTATGAATCCAAATATAGAAACAGCAGTGATGCCTTTTAAGGTGCAGCAGTTAGTAGAAATAATTATGCAGAAAAAACAACTTGATTACCAAGATGCGTTTCTCTATCTTTATACCTCTGATTGCTACAAATTATTGCAGCAGCAGGATACTAAACTATGGTATGTGAGTGGCTTGGGAATTTATGAGATGTTGGAAGAGGAAAAGAAAAAAGAGGTGATAGAGAACAAAAAAATAATGCTCTTTTTTGCTTTTTGCTTGGAAAAATACAAGGATTTCAAAGGTTTGTCGGCTGAAGAAACATTGTTGCTGTTTAAGAAACATAATGTTTTTGATTTTTTGCAGGAAGGGTTTGAAGTCTTGCATACACAGGGCGAAAATTATATATTGCAGGAAATAGATTTATTCATTAAAACACAAATGAAATGAAGTTATATCATGGTTCTATGGCAGGCGTTGAAATGCCGGACTTAAATTTTTGCAGAGATAATACTGATTTTGGCAAGGCTTTTTACACCACGACCAATTTTGAACAGGCAGAAAAATGGGCAAAACTTAAACAGAAAAGGGCTAATTCTCCACAAGCCTGTGTAACGGAATATGATTTTGGCGAGGAACTGTTGAAATCAGACAAATATAGAGTCCGCCATTTTGAAGGAGCAAATAAAGAGTGGTTGGAATTTATTGTCAATAATCGGCGAGGCATTGAGAGTAGTGAAAAATATGATTTTGTGACTGGTCCCGTTGCCAATGATTCTTTGTATGCAACAATTTTGCTTTACGAACAGAGAATAATAAACACCGAAACGGCAATAGAGCAGTTAAAAACCTATATTCTTTTTGACCAGATGTCTTTTCATTCCGAGAGGGCGTTGTCAAATTTGCAGTTTGTAAAGACGATTATTGTTTAATTTGCTTTTGGAAATTATTTGTAACTTTGCAGAATAAAAACGTAATTATATGGAATGGATAGAATGTATTTTTAGCGGAATTGGAACTTTTATTTTAGGACTATTCAAAAGGAAAAAATTTGAAATAAATAAATTTATTAAAAAACTTTTTGTACTTTTGCAGCGTCTTAAAATGACATAAAATATATAGTTGTAAAAAATAGAAATGATAAAATAAAAAGAATAAAGATGTAAAAGAACATAAACAGACATATTAAAAGCGTTTATGCTTATTCTGCCTTGAAACTTCAGCAATTTCAATGTACATTTAAGAATAAGTAACGCTCGTAGAAATGCGGGCTTACTTGTTTGAGTGTGCGGTAGCTGAAGACCTCAAGGCGGACAATGTAAGTCCGCTATTTTTATGCCCATTTTTGAAATAACTCTGAGTAAGCCGAAAAGAGAGTCTAAATAAAAGGTAGGCAGGAGGAAGCCGAAAAATCCTGTAAAGATGTAGGCATTAACAAAAATCTTTATTAACATGAAAAAAAAGATTTGTACCGTAGTCGCACTTTTGGTCATTGCTATTAGTGTAACCGCTGCAACTATTTGGGTAACGTGTAATACTTGTAATGGATTGGGATATACTTTTGTCAATACTTGTACTAAATGTCCTACTTGTAAAGGCAGCGGAACTGTTCCCAATGACGATGGGACAAGAAGCAGTTGTACTCGATGCGGTGGTAGCGGGGTCGTAACAAAGCAAGACCGAAAAACGTGTTCTACTTGTTTAGGCACGGGAGGAAGAGAAGTAAGTAGTAATAGTTGTTATTAAAACTTACATTATTTGAGTACTCCAGCGGGCTATTCTTAACTGAATAGTCCGCTTTTTATATTGAGCACAATATACATTGGTAGAAAGTCCCCTACAATCTGCGGGAGCAAAAAATACATAGCACAACACCTTGCTGCAATTATTTTTCTTACCTTTGCACAATCAAAAAACGAGAAAATATGAACGTAAATACATTATCACAAAAGTTAGGATTGAAGGTTGCTTGTGGTGAAAAAGGACTTTCAAATGAGATTGGCGGAGGCTATGTCTCTGATTTATTAAGTGATGTTATGGGTAACGCTGAACAAGGTCAGGCTTGGATAACGCTACAGGTGCATAAGAACATTATGGCTATTGCTTCCCTGAAAGAGCTTGCCTGTGTTATTTTGGTCAAAGGGCTAATACCCAACAGCGAAACTATAGAGCAGAGCAATGAAGAGGGCATTCCAATCCTTAGTACAGAAAGCGAAACATTTGAAATAGCCGGCAGGCTTTATGAATTGCTACAAAGCTGATTTGCATCTTCACACCGTCTTATCGCCTTGCGGTGATTTGGAGATGAGTCCTGCAAATATCATAGCCAAAAGCAAAGAATTGGGGCTTGATATTATTGCTATCACCGACCACAACTCCACTTTACACGGCAAGTTGTGCCGGACAATAGGGCAAAGAGAAGGTGTGTTTGTGCTTTGTGGTGCGGAAGTTACTTCAAAGGAAGAGGCACATTGCTTATGCTTTTTTGAAAAGGACGCAGAGCTTGATATGTTTCAGGCATGGCTTGAAGAAAAAATAGCGAAGATACCTTTAGACGAAGAGAAATTTGGTTATCAGCTCGTAGTCAATGAGAACGAAGAGATAATTGACCAACCGCCATATCTTTTGACCTCAGCTATTGACGCCGATATTGATGAAATTTATGCCAAAGTGCATTCCCTTAACGGCTTATTTATACCTGCTCATATCAATCGGCAAGCCAACAGCTTAATGTCTCAGTTGGGCTTTGTCCCTCCTGATTTGAAGGCTGACGGATTAGAGATTTCAAGACACGTAACAAAGGAGGCTTTCCTTAAAAAGAACGCTTATCTTAAACGCTTTGCTTTCCTGCAATCATCAGATGCACATTTCATTCATTTGATAGGTGAGACGTATTGCTACCTTCATATTGCAGAGCTGTCTTTTGCTGAATTTCGCTTGGCATTGCAGGGTAGGGACGGACGATATATTGAGTGTAAGGCATAGATTTTTCACATCAAATTACCTAATAGCACATTTCACCATTATATATCCGCCGTTTCAGCAAAATGAACCAACATAAATATGGATAATATAGCTATTTGTGAATTATATGTATCTTTGCAGCGTCAATTTATCAAATAATAGAAGTGTATGAAAAAGATTTTAGCTTGTTTAATGTTGGTAATGGTGTTCGCCTCTTGCGACCATAGCGTAGATTTTAGCTATGGTATTGTGAATAATTGCGAAGAGAAAATAGTAGTTGAGTTTAAAACCATAGACGTTGATACGACTTCTATGAATATAAAACCGAGCAAATATCAACTATTGACAACCCATGTGGAGAATGACCCAAATGACGAAACAGGTTTGTCATATTTAAAATACCTAATAGTCATTAGGGGTAATGATACTTCAAAGGTGGATTACATACATAATCCTTCGTTGTGGTACATTGAAGAAGAAGGAGAATGGGGAAGTAATTGGACTTATGTAACTCTAACTATTGACTCGTCCGCCTTTGAAAACTAATTAGTATTCCATTCTATTGCGAGGGTCATTGCGTTTCTCATATTTCAAATCCTGTAACATAGAAGCCTTAACAGCAATGGTGAAGTTCCAACCTCGCCATAGCCCAAATGGAGTCCAATTCATACGCATCTCCCAGCAATGAAGGTCGCGGTAGATGTCTATCGTAGTATGGGTAAAATCCTTATTGATAAAATCATAGCCTGTTGCTATACCTACTTTCCACTTTGGGGTAACGTTGATGTCTCCTGTGAAGTTGAGAGTTGCTGAATTAGTGGTGCTGTAATCAAGCATTTTTGCCTGAAAAGAACTTATCTGACTGATGTTTGCCGACACTGACAGACTCCAAGGTATATCAAAATCAACCACCTGACCAAACATTATATTCGGATTGGCAAAAGGCGAATACAGCATTTCATTTGTCAATGACTTATTAGGTTCTTGCTGCTCCTTTTCAGCCTTTTTGCCGTTGAATTGGTAGGTAAAGTTAATGCTCCACGTAGAATTGCGGCGGCGAAACAAGATTCCCTCCTTATCCCACAAAAATTGGTTGAGCAACCTGTCGTTAGTATCCATAGCATAAGGCGTATAGGAGGCTTGAAATTCCACTCTCAGATTCTTAAAAATGGTAGTGCGAGCGTTAAGACTTAGAGGTTGCCAATTACATGAGTCTGCCGCCAAATCATAGCCGCTGTTCAGGCTGAGATTCTCCAATAAGACTATCTTTTTTGTACCTGTTATTGTGTCGTCTTTTGACTTAACTTTCATTTCAAGGTTGTTCCTCAAAGCAAAATTAACAACGCCAGACATAGCCTTTGGTGGTGAGCCAAAGATGCCGTTCTCTGTCTTGGAATAAACGATGTTGTTACCATTTTTATCCACATAAGATTTGTAGAAACCGAACGATGAAGCGGAAAAATCAGGCGTAAGGCTGAAGCTAATGGAAGGGTCAAAGACGTGCCTCAAGGCAACAATATATCCTTTTTTGAAATTGAACATACCATAAACCTTTGTATTGATAGAGGTAGTAAATCTTGCATCACGATTGACAACAAAGCCATAACTCGTATCGGTTATCAAGGTGTCTGAAACAGCATTGTAGTTTCGGGAAAGTGAAGAAAAATACCACCTTTCGGTATAATTGATAGAATTTGCCCAATTAAAATGTTTCAAAAACTTTATATTGCTTTGCAGAGGTATTGAGTGCTGAATGCCGTTCTTCATTTGCGGTAGCAGGTTCTTGGGATTGTTCAGCGTTTGGTTGGAAAAAAGTATGCTATCCACTCCTTCAATCTTGTTAATCAAATTCATACGATAAGAAACAGAGATGTCATTATACCAATGGTTCTTCTCGCTTTTGCTGTTCTTTGTTCTGAAAGGATAAAGTTGAGTTGTGGAGAGAGTTATTGAAGGAAGGTCGAGGGCAATAGAGCCTGTATTGACGTTGTAACTTTCTCCAAGATTGGCGGTGAAGGAGACCTTGCTGCCAAAGCGGGTGGAAAAGGCAATGGATGAGGTTGTAGTGTTGGTGAAGCGATCGTTGGTGTTGATTGTGTTTTGATTATAGGATTGGCTAACGAGATTGACGTTTGCCGAAAAGGTACGATATGGATGTGATTTGGCATCCTGCTGATGACTCCAGTTGAATTTGAAGTTGGATTGTGAGCCATAATTCGCCGTATTCTTTATTCCGCTTTTGTTTTCCTCAAACCTAAAATCCACATTGCCCTTATATTTATAACGCTTAACATAATTGGAACGAGCATTGATAGCATAACTAAGATTGGTGTAAATATCGCCCTGTGCTGCTAAGTCAAGGTAATCATTGATAGCAAAATACCAGCCAAGATTACGGAAATAGTAACCTCTGTTTTGAGCATAGCCGTAAGTTGGGATAAGCAAGCCTGACTTTTGTTTGTCGGTAAAGGGAAAGTAACCAAAGGGTAAGCCTAAGGGGAGAGGAATATCCATAATTGAAAACCACGCAGGTCCCGTTACAATCTTATCTCCCGTAACTGCCTTTCCTTTTGAGAAGTTGATAGCAAAATGAGGGTGGTCGGGCAAGTCGCAAGTGGTGAATAAGCCGCCTTTTATGAACATTACCTTATCATCTACCTTCTTTATCCTTTCTCCATGCAGAAATCCTTCACCTTCTTTGGTGAATACTCCTTGAATAATGCCCTTCTTTGTGTCAAAATTGTATGTTAATTCGTGGCTCTGGTAGTCCTTTCCGTCATCTCTAAAGACAGGATATTGAATTTCTTTACCCGAAGAGTCTTTTGTGGTGGTGGCAAAAAGGTTTTTACTGTCAAAATTTATGGTTACGTAGCCGGCATCTAACTGATTGCTGCCAAAATTAACCTTTCCGTCATTGTAAATATAGACTTCCTTATTGTCAAAGTCAAAAGCAATGGAATCAGACGCCTGATAGTCAATGCGGCTATCTAAGAGTGGTTTTGGCTTCTTTGTTTTAAGGCTGTCCGTTGAAGCTTTTATGGTGTCGTTTGCAACAACTATTGTGTCCTCTATGGGTTTGGAAGCAATGGTATCTTGAGCCATAGCCTTACTTGCTCCAAAGGCTATTGCCAAAAGCAAGGCGGCTACTGCGATACTATGTTTCAAACTATGCTTCAAGTTCTTTATTCTTATTTTTCGTCTTCTGGCTGCTGTTCAAGTTTGTCAAAAATCTGCTGACTTTGCTGTTCAGTCTCCAAAAGTTTCGCCTTGCAAATACCAATCAACACCTCCGCTCGCTTAATCTTCACCGCAAGTTCGTCAATCGCTACATCACTACCCTCCAACGTATCAACCAGCTCTTTCAATTCACCGAAGGCTTCACTATAAGTTAATTTCTCTTCCATATCTCTAATATTTTCAAGCGGCAAAGGTAGTAATTTTCTATCATTTACGCACTTGCTAATCCGTTACTCTTGATTTTATCGTTCCGTTACTCAGTTTTGTCTCTATCAAATCACCATTCTGTATATCGCTAACGCTCTTTATGAGCATACCGTTCAGCGTTGTAATGCTATAGCCTTTGCTTAAAAGATTGTCAGGGTTTAAAAGAGTAAGGTATTTGTCGGTTATATTAAGGTTATCCTGCTCTTTGGCTATCTTGTTCTTTGCCCTAAGGATAAGGTGTTGCTGCAAGGAGGCTATCCTCAGGCGTTGCGTTTGTATGCAATCGGAAACAAAATCTATCAAAGTCCTTTGCAAACTAACCACATCGTCATTGAAGTTCTCAAAACAGCCAAGCACAAAGTCGGCAAGTTCTGTTGGCGTTATGGCATTGCGAAAGGCAACCATTTCGGCAACGGTTTCGTTTGTAGAATGACCAATGCCCGTCAGCACAGGCAACGGAAATTGGGCTATGGCACGGCAAAGCTCATAGTTATTGTAACACGAAAGCCCTATATCGCCACCTCCGCCACGTATAATCAGCACAGCATCAAAGCTATCCCTCACCGCACTAATGCTATTCAAGGCTTCAATCATCGTCTCCACCGCATTATCACCCTGCAACAAAGAAGGGAAAAGATAAGTGAAGACCTTATAATGGGCAGGGTTGGTTTCTATCACCTGATTAAAGTCGGAGAAGCCCTTGCTTGTTGCAACCGAAATCAACGCCAGCCGCTTTGGCACAATGGGGAAAGGCAAGCCCTTATTCATATCAAAAATACCTTCTGCCTTTAAGCGTTCTATGGTCTGCTGACGCTCTATTTCCAATTCGCCAAGAGAGAAAGAGGGATTTATGTCAATGATTTGCAGACTTAAACCATAAACAGAGCTGTACGTAATGCGAGCTTGAAACATTATTGTTATGCCATCTTTCAAAGGTTCTTTAGTTACCTGTTGAAAAATCTTGTTAGAGCGTTCAAAATCGTTCTTCCATATAATTGCCCTCAACTGAGCTACGATTCGTCCGTCCTTTTTCTCCACCAAATCGGGATAAGCATGACCGGAAGCCGTGTAAAGATTGAGTTTTATCATCTCTGCCTTGACCCAAAACGAAGACCGATAACGCTCAGAAACCATTTTCTCAACGCTTTTCGTTACCTCCGACAAACTGAAGACTTTTATATTATTTACCAATTCCGACATCGTTTAACAGTCTTTTGAAACCACAAAATAAAACTTCGCCCTACAAGCGTAAAGCGAAGTCTTAACGAAAATGAAACGACTTTTATTGTATAACAACATCGTTTCGTGATTGAAAACCTTCTTAATAGTTCTCTTCTGCTAACTCAAAGTAAGCCTTAGCGTGCTTACAGCAAGGGCATAGCTCAGGAGCGTTCTTGCCTTTGTGGTGATAACCGCAGTTACGGCAAACCCAAACTTTCTCTTCCTCGCCTTTGAAGACCTTATCCTTACGAATGTTTTCCGCAAGTTTCAAATAGCGTTTCTCATGCTCCAATTCAACACTGGCAATCAAGCGAAGATTAGCAGCAATGGCAGTGAAACCTTCTTCGTCTGCAATTTTTGCAAACTCTGGATACATCTCTGTCCATTCCTCATTTTCACCTGCAGCAGCAGCAATAAGATTTTCTTCTGTTGTACCAATGACACCAGCAGGGAAAGACCCTGTTATTTCTACTGCTCCGCCTTCAAGATATTTGAATAACACTTCTGCATGCTCTTTTTCTTGTGATGCAGTTTGTTCAAAAATGGCTGCAATTTGTTCGTAGCCTTCTTTCTTTGCTTTTGAAGCAAAAAACGTATAACGGTTTCTTGCTTGCGACTCTCCTGCGAAAGCTGTCAGGAGGTTCTTTTCTGTTTTTGTTCCTTTAATGCTCATAAACATTTTGTTTTAATAGGTTTATAAAATATATAACGCTGCAAAGGTACAAATTTTTTTCCAAATACAAACAATTATACATAAATTTCATTTATATATTTCTTGCAAAGATTACTTTCCTGCTTTACTTAACCCCTCGCTAACCCTTATCTGTCTTATCCAAACGTTACATTGCTCAACCACAACCCAAGAAACAAAAAAAAGAAAGACCAATTTCTCAAAATCGGTCTTTCCCTGTTTCTCACAAATGTAATTTATCCACTATAAGAAGTAGCGGAAGCCAAGTGTAAATCCTAAGTTAAGGTCTAAGTTAAAGCTGTTTTGCTTAGTTACAATCTCCATTCCAGTTACAGGTTCTTCAGTTACTTTCACTGTCGTGTAAGACAAAGAACCAGCAGAGAAGTTGATAGCAATGTGGTCTGTTGGTTTGAAGTCAAAACTCAATGGTCTAAGCTCAACACCAAAAGCAAAGATGTCAGCAGTTGCAGTTACAATTCCAGCAGGTGGTACAATATTGTAACTCTCATAGTCTGCAGAACCAAAGCCTAAAGCAATGTACAAGCCCGGTGCATAACTGAAATTGTCTGACAACGGACAGAAGTAATGAACTTGAGGAATGATAGAGAATACACCCTGTTTGTTGTAAAGCTCAACATCATTGTTTAGTCCGCCAAAGCCAGCAAAATCTTTCTGCGTGCCATAACCAATACCCAGACCAACTGCAAAATTCTTTGTTACCAAATAATTTGCAGACAAGTCAATGCCGAAATTTGTTGAGGCAGGAATGTCAAAGGTTTGAGACTGTCCGCCCGCCGTTTGCGTTGTAGAAGCAGAATTGCTTCCAAAAGATAAATCTCCTCCGAAGAAGAATTTTGACTGTGAGAAACCCAAAGTAGCAACTGTCATGATTGCTACAAACGTAAATACTTTTTTCATATATAATTAGTATTTAATTATAGCAGGCTCTCCCCGCTCTGCATTATTCATTTTTATTGTTCTGTGTGGGAGAAACACATATCTTTTCAAATGAAAAGACGCTGCAAAGATACAAATTTTTTTTAAAAGCAAACTTTTTTGCCTTTTTTTTTCACAAAACGCCACTTTAATTTATCCAAACACCTTTTTATTTTGCTGAAATGGTGTTTCATTTTGCTGAAGTGGCGTTTCATTTTGGTTTGATGTACATCAAAAATAAATTAGACGTACATCAAAAATAATTTAGATGTACATCAAAAATAATTTAGACGTACATCAAAAGAAAATAAGATGTACATCAAAAGAAAATAAGATGTACATCAAATATATTTTAAGTGGCGTTTGGTGAAAATAAAACAGCGTTTGAGTAAATTAAAGTGGCGTTTGGATGAAATGATTGTTGGTTTTGAAAAGTTTTTCTATCTTTGCGGACTGCTAAAACAAGAAAAAGATGAACAGAATAATACTTATCGGCAACTACTTTACTCGTAGCACCTGACCAATACGGATTATAGGATTTTTTTCGCTTAGTTTGTTGAGGGTAAGGATTTGATTGGTGGAAACGTTGTACTTTTTGGAGATGTTATAAATTGTGTCCCCTTTGCGAACGGTATGTTTTACGACAGATTGTGTTTGCTGTGTGCTCTCAGCTGGTATTGTTGAGGTAACGATTTGGTCATTTTCTATCTGCAATGTCTCTGTCGGCGAAACGAAAGGTGTTGTTGTTGTGTTAGTGTCTGCATCCTGAGGCTTTTCTACCTTGACTGCTACTTTTTGTTTAACGGCTAAACTTGCTCCAACAGCCAATGCTTTCTTTTTTGCAGACTTTGGATTCCACGTCTTCAACTCATTAACGCCTACTCCATAGCGTTTGGCTACCGAAGTCCAAGTTTCATTCTTCCTTACTTTATGATAGACTAACTTCTCTTTATAAGCCACCGTTGAATTGCCGTCCAAGTCTATCACAGAGTTCTTATCCGAGAAATACTTCTCCTTTTCAAAGCTGGCAATAGAGTCTTCAAGCGTTATATAGTTACAAATAAGATGTGTAGGTAGCTTTATGGTGTAGTTATCATTTGAACCGGGTATCATAAACTTCTTATACTGCGGATTTAGCTCTTTAAGCATATCATACTCTATGCCCATGACAGAGGCAACCTGCCCAAAATGTATGTCAGTTGTAACAGTTACCGTGTCGGCAGCAACAGGCTGAGAGACGTCATAAGCCTCTATGCCATGCTCTCGGTAATAGTTGAAAGCGTAAGCAGCTCCTATGAAAGCAGGGACGTATCCCCGTGTTTCGCGAGGCAGATAGTCGTAAATAGACCAAAAATCCCTGCCATTGGAACGCCGTAGAGCCTTATTGACATTGCCCGGTCCGCAGTTGTAGGCAGCCAAAGCCAACGTCCAGTCGTTATAAATGCGGTACAAAGATTTCAGGTATTTAGCCGCTGCCTCTGTTGATTTTATTGGGTCTTTACGTTCGTCAATCACAGAGTTCATTCGCAAATCCAAAGGGCTTGCAGTAGCATACATAAACTGCCATAAACCTGTTGCCCCTCGCCGTGATACTGCGTTAGGATTAAGAGCGGACTCAATGATGACAAGATATTTTAGCTCGGTAGGAACTCCGTATTTGTCCAAAATGGCTTCAAAAATAGGGAAATAGTACTTGCTCAAACCTAACATAACAGAAACTTTACTCGGCATTTTATCTACGTAAGTTTCAATGTAGTTTCGCACTTTTGGATTGTAGGAAAGCGTTATTTCAGAAGGGATTGCCCTCAGTCGCCTTGCCAAAACGCTGTCTTCGGTCTGCGAAGCCTTCAGAGCATTGTGCGACACATTGGGGCTATGATATATTTTGTTGATAAGGTTTGTGTTTTGTCGAATTTGAAATGAATTAAGCAGGCTATCGTAGTTTGTTTCAAAGTTGGTGATGACATCATCGGTTTCGACTATCTGAGCTTTGGCAAAGATTGGAATGGTGATTAAAAGGGTTAAAATAAGTAAGTTATATCTCTTCATCTCGTAAAAATTATAGTAAAATAAGGGTGTAAAGGTACAAAAAAATCTTTTACACCGCTTTAATAACGTTAAAATTTTCTAATTATTACCTTCAATTTTCTAAAACGGCGTTTCGTGACGCTAAAGTGGCGTTTCAGCGTCACGAAACGCCGCTTTAGGAAAATGAAGTAGCGTTTGAGATAACTGTTGTGAAATTTTTGTATTTTTGCAGGGTGAATAAGGGCAAGGTTTTAAACAATAAGTTCTTTAAAAGTAAGGCTGCAAAGATTGTAATGAAGTCTTTGCTGAGCATTGCTGTCTTTGTGTATCTGCTTATTGCGTTACTCAATACGTCCTTGTTTCAAACAATGATAGCCAATATAGCTTCCGAGTTTTTCTCCAAACAATGGAAGACAGAGGTACGTATTTCTGCCCTTTCCATAGACATTTTCCGTGGCGTAAAGGTCTATGATGTTTATTTGGAAGACCAAAAGGGAGACACGATTATTGCCGCCAATTCCATACGTGTTTCATTTGACTTCTTTCCTTTCCACAACGGCTTGAATATAAACAACGTCAATGTTAATGACATAACCTTTAACCTTGCCAAAGAGGACGGAAAACTCAACTTTTCTTTCATCATAGATTATTTTAAGTCCAATAAAGAGAAAAAAAAGAAAGATAAGAAGCCTTTTGTGGTCAGAGTGCGACATTTATCTATGCACAACGTTAATTTTTTATTAGATGTAACTGATGCAGATGATGATTTGAAAGATGGCTTGGTTAATCCAAGATATGAGAAATACACGAACGTCAATGCGGAGATAAGCAACATTAAGGTAATAAAGGATAGCATTTTGTGCGACATTGAGCATTTTGAGGCAAAAGAGCGTTCGGGCTTTGTGTTAAGCAACTTGCAAGGGAAAGTTATAGCCTCTCCTTCGCTTATTTCAATACAAGATTTGTCTCTAATCACGCCTTATTCCAAGATTTACGCCGATTGCAAGCTACAAGCCACTGATTGGAAGACATACAAGTACTATATGGATAGCGTGGATATGGACGTTGTGCTTAAAGAACGTACTTTGCTTGGAGGGCAAGACGCAACATATTGGGCAGCAGCAATGGAAGGCTTCACGGAAAGTTTCTTTGTCAGTGGCAAGGTGAAGGGTACGACAGCCAATATGAACATCAAAGACTTGGATATAAGAACCAAAAACACTCATATAGCTGTTGAGGGTTTGATAAGAGGCTTGCCGAATATAGAAAACACCTATTTTGATTTATCGGTCAGTGATTTGTCATCGTCTTACCAAGATGTGAGCAATTTTTCTTTGGGAAAGATCGGTGAAAAGATAAAGTTGCCGGAACTATTGGCAAATATTGGTCAATTTTCTTGCAATACCAACGTAACGGGAACGTTCAAAGACTTTGACGCTATGGCAGTTCTTACTTCTGAAGTGGGGAGTTTGGATTTGGTTGCAAGAGGTCAATATGATGAGATAACAAAGCAGACGAATTATGCGGCGGAACTGAATACTCTTGCCTTCAATCTCGGTCAGGCTTTGGGTAACGATATTGTTGGAACGACAGACCTGAACGCCAAAGTAACACTTATCGGCACTGACTTTAAGAATAATATGACCGCAAACATATTAGCCGATTTGCATTACGCCACAATCAAGGGCAATGTCTATAATTCAATCAATTTTGACGGCAATTTACATAATGGAAAGATTGATGCCAAACTCAATATTGACGACAAGGATATTGTATTGATTGCAGACGCTTTGGTGGATCTAACGAACAGCAAACAGACATCACTAAACATTACAGCAGATATTAAAAACGCTAATGTAGCAAAGGTTAATTTCTTTCAATTTTCTGATACCAATGCAATCGTTTCGGCAAAAATAACGGCAGATGTTAAGAGTATGGATATGAAAAACCTTAACGCCACTGCCGATATTAGTAATTTTGAGGTAAAAAACACGAAAAAAGACTTTACTATCAACAACCTGCATCTTTCAATAGTTCCTGTGGATAGCCTCATCAAAAGATTGACTATCGTTTCAGAGGTTTTGGACTTCAATCTTAATGGTCGCTTTGAGTTAAACGAAATAGGGCAGGATTTTGCCAATGTAATCAACAATTATTTACCTGACCTGAATGACCAAAATGAAAAGGCGAGTAATTCAAAAGATACTTTGCAACCCTCAGTCATTAAATCCAACATAACTTTCAACGCCAAACTCAAAAATATCACTCCTTTACTTAACCTCTTTGTCCCTCAGATAGAGCTAAACGACATTGCCGGCATCACAGGACTATTGAACGATGAAGACAAACTGCAACTAAACTTCACGAGCCATAAATTAAAATATTCAACTATTAGACTGGATAATCTATCTGTTGATTGCAAGGATAACAAAGGAGCATTGGACATAAACATAATGGCTAACCGCTGCTTCCTTACCGATAGTCTGTATATGCCTGCAATCAACGGCAACATCAAGGCAAACAAACAGAAACTTGATATGGCGTTGCTCTTTGTGGATAAGGCTAATGACCCCAACCAGCTGCAAGGGCAACTTAATATGGGTATATTTATAGATGGTAAAAATATGCACGGAGGCTTCTCTGACTCTTATCTGCAAGTGCTAAATCGTAAAATAGACATCAACAACAACAATCTAATATCGTATAATGGAGAAACGCTATCACTGCTAAACTTTTTGTTGTCCGAAGATAAGGAGAAGATTTTAGTAGAGGGAGATATATCCAAGTCTTTTAGTGATGTATTGAAAGTGAAATTTGACAATGTAGATATATCACTGCTTAATCCTTTTTTGAAAGAGGCACAGACCACACTGGGTGGCAAACTCAATGAATCGGTATCAGTGAAGGCTCTTTTGGATAAGCCTGTCTTCTCTTCATCATTGCGGATAGATGACTTGACTGTTAATGATATTGCTTTGGGATACGCTTGGCTCAACGTGAGTAATACTTATAATTCAGACAAACTTTACGCCGATATAAAGCTTTTAAAGCAAGACTCAATTCAAAATATGCCTCTGTCTCTCAAAGGCTACATTACCCCTGTTCAAAAGAATGATAACAAAGATTCTTCGGACTTTATTTTGGATTTGTCATTAGGTTTTAAGGACTTCAACATAGGTTTTATCAAAAATTATCTTGCCTCTTTCTCCTCTCAATTCAATGGACATTTGTTTGCCGACAACATCAAGATAGCTGGAAGCCTCAAAGAACCCAAAATAACAGGCAATCTCTTTGTTAAAGACGGCTCTATGAAGATTGATATGCTCAACACAACCTACTTTTTCAACGATACGATACGCCTTAGCAACAATACCTTTGCCTTTAAGAACTTTTTGTTTTACGATGAGCAACAAAGCAGAGTTGTCCTTAACGGAGCAATAAACCATACGGCTTTTAAGGATTATGATATTCACCTTAACGCTTTGGCAGACAAGATAAAGATTTTGAACACTAAGGCTTCGGCAAGCACCAAATACTATGGCACGGCTTACGCTTCGGCAACGGCTAAGTTAGACGGCAACCTCAATCAAATGAATATTGATATTCAGGCAAAGACAGAGCGAGGCACAATACTAACTGTTCCTGTCAGTAGCAAGACATCAGCAAAAGAAAACTCGTTTATTACCATTGTTTCAAACACATCAAATGATACCATAGCCAAATCTTCCATTGACGACAAAGCAATAAAGATGAACATTGCAATGGATTTACACGTTACGCCAGATGCTCAAATAAACGTGCCAATGGACTTCAAAGAAATAACGGGTAGCCTCTCTGCTTCACCAAGTGGTGATTTGAAGATAGACCTTGACGGCAATGGACAGATAAGAATGTATGGCAAGGTTGATATTGATAACGGAAACTTCAATATGGGCTTACTTTCGGCTGTTGAACGTAACTTCGTATTGCAGAAAGGCGGCTCTATACAATTTGTAGGTGGCTCTCCGTCCGAAGCACAGGTTGATATAAAGGCTATTTATAAGACAAAGGCTTCATTGGCTATGCTGGGCAAGGAGTATGAAACCCGCAAAGCCGATGTGGATTGTATCGTTAAACTGACAGGAAGCCTTACAGACCCGCAGCCAGCCTTTGATGTGCAGCTGCCAAACACCGACCAGCAGACAACCGACCAGCTTTTCAACACTCTCAACATAGATAAAAACAATGGTGAGTCAATGTTTATGCAGGTGGCATACCTGATGATAAGCGGCGGATTTTACTCTGACGTTGGCAACTATGCAAACAATTTTAGTGAATCTTACTTAGAAAACTCTGCTTTTGACGCCTTGCTCTCACAAGTTAATAACAAAATTTCCGATATTCTTGATTTGAGCTTCACAAGTGGTATTGAAATGAACAAAGATGATCTTTCGGGCAATCGTTTTAACGCAGGAGTGTCCAAAAGCTTCGGAAAATGGTCTATTAACCTTAGTTCAAGTTTCAATACCAACAACCAACAGGCGGAAGAGTCAAACATCAGCACTTTGGGAACTTTTGAGGGCAGCGTAGAATACCATATCTCCGACAACTTTCTCTTCCATGGCTACAACAAATCCAACAAAGATGACTTTGAAAAGGCTACTATGTCTCCATATACGCAAGGAGTGGGCTTGCAATACCGCAAACAATACCGCAAATTCTCCGATATATTTAAGCGAAAGAACAAAAACAAACCGCAGAGTCGCACCGACACCATCAACGATAAGCAATAAGGCAACCATCTATTCGTTTCAGCAAAATAAAACGCCGCTTTAGCGTCACGAAACGCCACTTCGTGACGCTAAAGCGGCGTTTTATTTTGCCCTTTTTAGATATACTGATAATGAAATAGTTATAAAGGGCTATAAAATTACATATTTATAGCAAAAAGTTACACTTTATTTTGTGGAGCACCTTAATATAAGGTGTCTTGCACCATAATAAAAATAAAATTATGGGCTTTTGTTACCATTATTGAAAATTTATTGCAGGTCTTTTTTCGCTTTATTAGACGCTGAGGATAGTGCGTAAAAACTTGAAATGTGTGTAATTCTATGAAATCATAACAACTGAATTACAAGCAATAAATAATTTTTTTGGGCTTTGGTATTGCGTATTCTTAAATTTATTCTTACTTTTGCAGGCTCTAAAAAGAAATTTTTATACAAATATAACACTATACAATATGGCTATTATTGGTTCAATAAGAAAAAAATCAGGACTCGCTGTTGCAGTAGTTGCAATAGCTATCGTTGCTTTCATTTTAGGAGACCTTTCTAAAAAAGGGCAGAGAGCTCCAAACGAAATTGCAAAGGTCAATGACCGGGATATTACTTTTGGTGAATTCAATTTTAATGTTGAGCAAGCTGAAAACAATATGAAGCAACAGTATCAAACAGGCAGTTTGACAAACGAACAAAGCTTTCAGGTAAAACAACAAGTCTTCAATCAGCTGTTGCAAGAGAAGCTTTTGGAAAGTCAATGTGAGAAATTAGGGTTAATGGTTGGCGAGGAAGAGATGAACGATTTGTTCTTTGGCGATTTCATTCATCCGATGGTTCGTCAGCAAATCACAGACCCCAAGACGGGACAGATGAATGTGCAGGCTCTAAAGCAGCAAGTAGCCCAGTTTGACAAGCTTCCGCAAGAACAACAGATAAGTTGGAAGAATTTTGAGAATTATGTAAAGAGCAGTACCTTGCAACAGAAGTACGAAAAACTGCTTTCCTCAGGCTTATATATGCCCAAGACAATAGCTAAGCATATTGCGGAAGTATCTAACAAGACGATAGATTCTCGTTATGTCGTTTTGCCTTTTGCCTCTGTTGATGACAAGGATATTAAAATCACCGATGAGGATTACAAAAAGTATTATGAAGAACACATAAAGGAGTTTGAAATAAATGAAACTTTCCGTGAAGTTAATTTTGTGAAGTTTGCGGTTGTTCCAACACCTGCGGACATTCAGGCTATAGCGGATTCTGTTGCCAAAATATACACTGACTTTCAGGCAACAGACGCAAAAGACCTGCCAAGTTTCGTTTCCCTCAATTCCGAGAACCGCTACGATAGTGCATACTATAAGAAAGATGACCTTAAAACTTATTTTCCTGATTCAATATTGGCAAACAAAGGCATAGGTTCTTTCATTGAGCCTCGTCAAGTAGGTTCTTCTTGGGTTATGGGTAAGGTTACCAATATCCAAAGTCGCCCTGACTCTGTTCGTTTCTCTATGATAGCAATACTTAACGACAAAATATCAAAAGAAATTCCAAGAACACAGGAACAGGCAGACGCTTTAATAGATAGCATCGTGCGTGCGTCAAAGGCAAGCCCTGCAATGTTTGAGTCGTTCGTGCAGAATTCCGATGACCAATCAACAAAAGAGAATATGGGAGATGTTGGTTGGGTGATTGATAACGGCGGAATGAATGCTTTAATATTTGATTCTCTTCGTTTGTTACCAAAAAATAGCGTATTTGCCGTTAATGCCAATGTGATGAACCCTAATTTCCCTGATAGTGCAGGTATGATTATCATAAAATTAACGGACAAGAGTGAGGCTGTTAGCAAGATGCAAATGGCTACAATCACCGTTGATATTCGTGCTACTGACAAAACGATTAACGCTACGAAGGATAAAGCTGATGTTTTCCTCGGTTCGGTGAAGACTATGGACGAATTTACGGCTGCAGCACAAAAACAGAATGTTAATATTTTGACTGCCAATGTTAGAGATATGGATTATCAACTCAATGGTACGCCTTATTGTCGTGAAATAATCAAATGGATTTTCAACGATAAGACTAAAAAGGGCGATATTGCAGCTGAGGTTTATCAGTTGTCCGATATGTTTTTGGTTGTTGGCGTTAAGGACATTTGGGATAAAGGAACGTTGCCGTTAGAGAAGATAAAAACTCAATTGGAACAGCAGGTTAAGTTAGACAAAAAGGCAGAGCAACTGATGGAAAAGGCGACTAAGTTGCTTGCGTCTAATAAGACTATAGAGGCAGTGGCTTCTGCCGCTACCGCAACGATAGATAGTGTTAGCGGAACATCTTTCAGTGACCCTTACTTTGCACAAGCAGGTCCTGAAATGAGGATTATTGGCACTTTGTCGTCTGCAACCAAAACGGGCTTGCAAAAACCTATCAAAGGCTTCAATGGTATCTACATCGTCAATGTTGATAATATCGGCAAGAAACCTATGGCTGAAGACGCTAATGTAATTCAACAGCAATATAATATGAGGTCAAGCCAAAAGACTTCGCAGCTTCGTATGCCGCTAACCATACTTCAGAACAAGGCAGAGATAAAAAACAACTTCTCCTTCTTCAATTAGCGAAAATACACAACTAAAACATAAAATTAAAGCGGCGTTTCATTTTGCTGAAACGCCGCTTTAATTTGCTAAAACGCCGTAATAGAAAATTATTACGGCGTTTTATTTTGACACAGTAAATAAATAATTGCCTTTTGTTTGTTTTGGTAATTTTGAAAGAGTATGGAACGTTTTTTACTAACAAGTTAAAGTCTGGCTCAATACAATCTAAGAATTTGCAAAGATAGCATTTCCCTCTTAAATTGTCTTAACCCAAACTTATATGCAAAATCTGAAGAAAAATATTCTATTTATAGTTGCGTTGTTGCACCTTAATAAAGTCATAATTCAACTCTTCCTTGTGCATTGCCGGCGTTTGATTCTCCCCTTGATACTCCCAAGCTGCAACAAATTTGAAGTTACTGTCATCACGTTTGGCTTCACCTTCCTCCGTCTGATATTCTTCACGGAAATGTCCGCCACAACTCTCCTGCCTCTGCAATGCGTCCTGAACCATAAGCATAGCCAACTCCACGTGGTCGGTGAAGCGTAGAGCCTTCTCCAACTCAGGGTTCATAGAGTTTTTATCGCCCGTAAGACATACATTTTGCCAAAACTCTTCCTTTAGCTTAGTAATCATAGGTATCGCAAGCTGCAAGCCTTTTTCGTTTCTGCCCATGCCAACGTAGTCCCACATTATCTTGCCCAAACGCTTCTGAAAACTATCTACGCTTTCCTTTCCTTTGATAGCAAAGAGACGGTCTATTTTCTGCTTTATGCTCTCTTCAGCTTTGTTAAACTCAGGGGCGTCAGTGGCAATAGTCGTGTTGTATATTTGGTCAGCAAGGTAATTTTGGATTGTGTAAGGCAGGACGAAATATCCATCTGCCAAGCCCTGCATCAATGCTGAAGCACCAAGTCTGTTAGCTCCGTGGTCTGAGAAATTAGCTTCACCTGCGGCAAATAAACCTTTAATGGTTGTCTGCAATTCGTAATCAACCCACAAGCCACCCATAGTATAATGTACGGCAGGGTAAATCATCATCGGTGTCAAGTATGGGTTTTCATCAACAATCTTTTCATACATCTGGAACAAATTGCCGTATCTCGCTTCTACAACGTCCTTTCCCAGTCGCTCAATGGCAGATGAGAAATCTAAATAAACAGCCTCACCTGTGCCAACACCATAACCGGCATCACATCTTTCCTTAGCCGCCCGTGAAGCAATATCTCTCGGTACAAGGTTTCCAAAGGCAGGATAACGGCGTTCCAAGTAATAATCTCTGTCGGCTTCTTTGATGTCAGTTGGTTTAAGTTCGCCTTTACGTATGGCTTCTGCGTCTTCTTTCTTCTTAGGCACCCATATCCGTCCATCATTGCGGAGGCTTTCACTCATAAGTGTCAGTTTGGATTGATAATCTCCATGCACAGGGATACAGGTTGGGTGTATTTGGACATAGCAAGGGTTGGCAAAGGCTGCACCTTTCTTATAGCACTGCCAAGCTGCCGAACCATTGGAGTTCATTGCATTTGTAGAAAGATAATATACGTTGCCGTAGCCACCTGTTGCAAGAATGACGCAATGAGCTGACCAACGTTCTATATTGCCATTGGTTAAATCTCTTGTTATTATACCTCTTGCTTTGCCGTCAATGACAACAACGTCCATCATTTCCCTACGTTCATAAAGTTTAACCGAGCCTTGCTTTATCTGCATAGACAGTGCCGAATAAGCTCCCAGTAGAAGCTGTTGTCCTGTCTGCCCTTTGGCGTAGAATGTACGGCTGACTTGTGCCCCTCCAAAGGAACGATTATCAAGCAAGCCTGCATAATCTCTGGCAAAAGGAACACCCTGAGCAACGCACTGGTCAATGATGTTGTTTGACACTTCGGCAAGGCGGTAGACGTTTGCTTCTCTTGCTCTGTAATCCCCTCCTTTTATTGTGTCATAAAACAATCTGCCAACGCTGTCTCCGTCATTTTGATAGTTCTTGGCAGCATTTATGCCTCCCTGTGCAGCAATGGAATGAGCACGTCTTGGGGAATCACTTATGCAAAAAATCTTAACATTGAAGCCCAAAGCACCAAGTGATGCCGCTGCCGAAGCTCCTGCTAAGCCTGTGCCTACAACAATGATGTCAAGTTTCCGCTTGTTTGCAGGATTTACTAAATGTTGGTCAGCTTTGTATTTTGTCCATTTCTCAGATAATTCTCCCTGAGGTATCTTTGAATTTAATTCTATCATAACTTAATTTTGCTTTTATTTAATAAACATCACATACAGCGGCACAACAGCAAACAACAACGGAATAATCACCGAATACGCTAAGGCACACGTCTCAACAGCCTTATCATACTTGCGGTGTGAGAAGCCAAAGGTCTGAAAGGCTGATGTTATGGCGTGGAAAAGGTGAATGCCAAGCACGATGAAGACTATCAGATAGATGACAGAGTAGGTTCTGTTGGCAAAAAGCTCGTTAGCCATAGTGTAGAAGTCCGGCTCATAGTCCTTAAAGTCCTTGCCGCAGTACTTTTCTATATCCTGTTTAGAGAGATTGATGAACGCATTGTCCTTGATTGACACCTTGTTTTCGGCAATGGAGTTTATAGCCTGATATTGTGCTGTAAGCTCTTCGGTCTGTTTTTCGTTCATCTCGCCGTTTTGCATTTTATTTACCTTCTCTCTAAAGAACTCATCAACCTTTTCAACCTTGGCAGTGTATTTTCCTTCAACCAAATCTAATTTAACAAAGTAAAAGTTTATGAAATGAATGACAAGGAAGCACGCTACAAGACCACCTGTCCATATCATATACTTTGAACCCGTATGTGTCTTGGTCTTAGACGGCGAAGCATAACGGACAGGGCGAGAGATATAGTTTTCAATCGTCAAAATGATGGCAAGAATGATATGAAAGACAACAACCGCCAGCAGTACTATTTCAAACACCTTCACAATGTAGTTAGTGCCCATAAAATGACAGGCATTGCGATACCAAAGACCTCCATCTGAACGCAGAATACAAAGATTTATCCCCGCATGAACAGGTAAGAAAAGCAGCAAGAAAAGTCCTGCCGCAGCCAGAGCCATTTTCTTTGTGATAGATGCTAATTTGATAATTTTCATATATGGTTTAGTTTTATTCAACATTAAATTTTGAAGTTGCAAAAGTACAATTATTTTCTTATTTGCAACCTTTTTACTAAAAAAAGTTGCTTTTATTGCAAAATGAAAGAACATTCATTTTAGCCAAACGTCACCTTGTTTTCCTGAAACGCCGCTTTAGGAAAATGAAGCAGAGTTTCGTTTTGGGAAGGCATCTTTAGCGGAAAATGAAATGAACCTTTGGTGGAATTGTAAGACTACATTATATCACTGAAAGACAGGAACAGGCAGATAAGGTTTTTTTTTGTATCTTTGCAACCTCTTAAAATCAATTTATTGTAATGGAAAACGAAAATATAAACGAAGAAACAAACCTTATAGAGACCCCTAATCTTGAAGAAGAGACTGATATAAAGCGACAAAACTATGAGCCATCTGAATTTATTCAAAGAGGCTGCTGCCAATGTCCCACTGCCTATCACCCAATATCCAAACAGGAGATAAATAATTGTTCAAAGCTCAACGTTCATAACTGGATTAGCAAGATAAATATCCCATTTCACGAGGAGGGATTTGATTGTGTGGAAGTCAGATTTAAGAATTCACATAAGGATTTCTACCGAATAGCCGAAGGATTGGAGATAACGGAAGGTGATATTGTTGCTGTGGAAGGCACACCCGGTCATGATATAGGCATAGTGTCGCTTTGTGGTGAGCTATGTCGTATTCAGATGAGAAAGAAACGGGTATCTCCCAACAGCGAAAACATAAAGAAACTTTATCGTAGGGCAAAGCCTGCCGACATAGAGAAGTGGGCAAGCGTCATAGGAAAGGAAAACAAAACTCTCTTTGAGACTCGCAAACTGGCTCAAGTATATCAACTCAATATGAAGATAAACGATGTAGAGTATCAGGGCGATGAGACTAAGGCTATCTTCTATTACACGGCTGATGACAGGATTGATTTTCGCCAGTTGATAAAAGCGTTGGCAGAAGTCTTTCGTGTAAAAGTTGAAATGAAACAAATAGGAGCACGACAGGAAGCAAGCAAGCTGGGAGGCATTGGTACGTGCGGACGAGAGTTGTGTTGCTGCACATGGATCAACAATTTCCAGTCAGTAAATACTTCCGTAGCTCGGGCACAGCAAATAGTATCAAATCCACAGAAGCTTACAGGGCAATGCGGCAAACTTAAATGCTGCTTAAACTACGAATACGATGTCTATGCCGAAGCAATACGGGAATTTCCCAGAGATAGCATAGCTCTACACACCGTAAAAGGAAAAGCATCGCACGTAAAGACGGACGTTTTCCGCAAGTTGATGTGGTATTCCTACGCAGGGAGTCAGAAGATTGTTCCTTTGCACGTCAAGGATGTTAAGTTTATCATTGACGAAAACCGCAATAATAGGAGCGTTGCAGACTTGGAGAGTTTTGAAGTGAAGTTTGATGTCCCTAAATCAGAAATAGAATAGTATGAAACGGCATTATATTCTGTTGTTTTTTGCTCTTGTAGCTTTATCTGCCTGCAATAGCAACGTCTTATTTGACAAGAACGAAAGCATTGACGACAAGGGCTGGAGCATTGGAGAAAAAGTATCGTTCGAACTCAACATTGAGGACACCATAACCAAGTATGACTTCGCTATAAACTTGAGAAACACCACTGATTACCCTTATTCCAACGTCCTTTTCTTCATTACCACAATCTATCCCGACAATTCGGTGAGCCGAAGGGACACTGTGGAGTGCTATGTCGCCAATCCGGACGGCAGTTGGAAAGGAAAAGGCAGCGGAAAGCTTAAAGACAATCGCTTCTGGTTTGCTCGCAGCGTTCAGTTTCTTCAAAAGGGCAACTACACTTTTGAAATTGAGCACGCAATGCGAGATACCGCCCTCACAGGTCTAACAGACATTGGCTTACATATAGAGAACCGCAGACTGAAATGAGGATTACGTTCGTCATAGTCGTCATTGCGTTCTATCTTGCAGCAAACTATTACGTTTTTATAAGGAGTCTGTCCGCCATCCCTTGCTCCTGCATTGCTATAAGAGTTATTTATGGCATTCTTTTCGCTCTTCTGGCGTTGTCTTTCATCATTTCAATGAGCGCAAGCAATGAAAAATTTCCCCAAATGCTCACAATACTGCAACCCATTGGCTCAACGTGGCTCTTCTCTCTTCTGTACATCATTCCAACTCTGCTAATCATTGACCTGATACGGCTTTTGAACAAATGGCTTCACTTCATCCCGTCTTTTGTAACAACAAATCCTCAACTTACAAGCCTCATTGCCTGCACTGTCATAGTCATTTCGCTCGCTGTTCTGTTCATCTGCGGCAGCTATAAGTTCAATCACCCGACTGTTGTAAAGCTAAATGTGAAGTCAAACAAACAAATAGCCTCCCAACCCCGCATAGTAATTGCCTCCGACCTTCACATCGGCTACATAATCGGAAGAAAGAAAACAGCAGATTACGTAAAGCTCATCAACGATCAGCACCCTGACATCGTATTGCTTTGTGGCGACATCTTCGATCGTTCAGTTGCTGTCATAGAACGAAATAACATCCCAGCAATTCTAAGACAAATCAATGCTCCTTTGGGGGTTTATGCCGTTGTTGGAAACCATGAATACTTTGGAAACTTGCCTCGTGCCGTTGAATTGTTGAAGCAGTCCAACATAGTCGTCTTACGGGATAGCGTAGTGAAGATTACGGACGACATATACCTCATTGGGCGAGACGATAAGAGCAATCCAAAACGCCAAAGTCTTAAAACACTTACATCAAATTTAGACTACAGCAAACTGATTATAGACCTTGACCATCAGCCTTCTTCACTTGACGAAGCCCAATCAGTCAAAGCCGATTTCCAATTCAGCGGTCATACTCACGATGGGCAGCTTTACCCTGTCAATCTGCTGACTCGCCGTCTTTATGAGAAGTCTCACGGCTACTTAATCAAAGGTTCAACGCAATATTACGTTACTTCGGGGCTCGGACTCTGGGGAGCACCCTACCGAATCGGCACTCAATCGGAGCTGATTCTTCTATCCATCGAAACACTATAAAGATTCAATTACGTCAAAGTTGTCAAAGGGAGCGCCATCCATTAAAAGGTTGCCGCTATTGAAGTCTATACCGTAATAGTTCGTGTCTCTGCCGTCCGTTTTCAAGAATACATACTTATTAAGCAGCAAATTGAAGAAGTAAATCGCTGATGTACGACCAGTAAAGAAAGAAACCCGATAAGCATCATTTGGATTTATCTTCGTGATATTATAAGTTACCGAAGGCTTTCCTTGTTTTAACGTTATTTCTCCAGCGAAATAGTCCGCTGTTTCTTCATTACAGAACAGCGTAAGGCTGCTTGACGTATCCTTTTCGTTGTATAAGAACCACGCATTGAAGCGAATACCGTTCAGAGTCTTTCGATAAACATACGGCTTTGAAGAACTGTTATTCTGAATGCTGTCTATGGTAGCATATTCCTCCAATTCAAGCTGGGCAACGTTCAAACTATGCTCATAAGGCGACAAAACATCAGGCAGATTCTCCGCTTTGGTAACAACAACTCTAAAACCCACTGCCTCCAAACTTCTAACTAACTCATTCTTAAACTCATTCAGCGCCACAGAATAGTCAATCAGATTTCCAATTAAAAGATAACGTGCTTCAATATCTTCTTTTGCAACGCTGTCTAACTCATTGAAATACGTCATTTGAGATATTGCTTCATTGGAATAAAGAATTGAGTCAGTCAAAACGAGATAAACGACATCCTGAGTCAGCGAATCGTATTGTTTAATGACGAAATCCTTAGCTTCTTTCTGCGAAAAAACGCTACAAACACTTGATATACTTATTGCAATCAGCAATATACCCTGTCTAATCTTCATAATATATTGTTTAATCTTCATATCAATCTTCTGTTATTAGAATTTGCAAAGATACTTCTTTTAATTATTTTGGCAACTCATTTATTCATTTTTCTGCATCCCTGTTTCCTTTTTCCCATTCACTAATCCATTAACTTCATTCCTTCATCCACTCCACTAAATTATCAATCCATTTTGACAACTCCTTCATTCACAAAAATATTTCTTAAGAAATAAGTTGCTAACTCCTTCATTCAGACTTACAACTCCTTCATTCAAATTTAAAAAGTCAAGAAATAAATTGCTGAGATACGTATCTCGTTTTCTTGAGATACGTATCTCAGCAAATTGAGATACGTATCTCATTTAATTGAGATATATATCTCAGCAATTTTAGATACGTATCTCAGCAATTTATTTCTTGACTTTAAAAAGTTATTCTTTGACTTAATGAATTTATTCCTTGACTTTATAAGTTTTTTTCTTAAGAAATATTTTAACGGAATTATAAATTATCAAAAGAAAGTGATAAAAATTCAAAAGAAATTTAGAATAGAAAAAAAGAAATTTAGAAAAACGAGAAAGAAAGTAATAAAAAAACAAAACAAAATTAGAAAAATAAAAATAAATCATTGAATAAATATTATCATTTGTTTAAAAAAATATATGTATTTTTGCAGCTGTTAAAATGAATTAAAAAATTTATAAAACAAGTCTGAAAAATAATTTATCAAATGGAAAAAACAAACATTATTTATGGCATTAGACCTCTGTTAGAAGCTCTTACAAGTAACATAAATCTTGATAAGGTGATGATAGACGATAGAAAAGGTATGTCAAATTCAACTAATGATAACGCTATAACGCAGGAACTTAAAGCCAAATTGAAGGAATGCGATGTCAGAATCCAGTATGTGCCCACTGAAAGGCTAAACCGTATCACCAATGGCAACCATCAGGGAGTTGTTGCTTACATTTCTCCTATTTCTTACGCTGAGTTGGAAGACGTTTTGGCTGATATAAAGCAACGAAATGGCGTTCCGTTCATACTCATTCTTGATAAAATAACAGACGTACGAAACTTTGGTGCAATAGTACGTACTGCGGCTGCGGCAAATGTTGATTGTGTTGTAATTCCTCGTCATAATGCTGCGGCAATTAACGAAGATGCTATAAAAACTTCCGCAGGGGGATTGCTTAAAGTGCAGATTGTCAGAGCTGATAACTTAAAAACGATTATCAATACTTTACATCAGGAAGGCGTAATGACGATTTGTGCCAGCGAAAAAGCAAAAGAAAACTATACAACGCCGAATTACCAACAGCCATTGGCGATTATACTTGGCTCAGAAGACAAAGGAATTGAACAAAACATCCTTCGGTTAGCTCAAAATCAGGTTTCAATACCAATAAAAGGAGAAATTGAGTCGCTGAATGTTTCAGTTGCTGCCGGAATTCTTATATATGAAGTGCTGCGTCAAAGATTAGGCTAAGCAATATGGCGAATACTGTTGTTTATTCAGCGTCTGCGGGTAGTGGAAAGACGTTTGCCTTAGTGTTAAACTTCCTTTCGCTGTTGTTAAACAAGCCTCGAGTGTATCAAAACATCCTTGCAGTAACTTTTACCAACAAAGCAACGTTGGAAATGAAGCAAAGGATTATATCGGTTCTTCAAAATATTGTCAGTAAAACGAAGGATGCGGATGATTATATTGAGATTTTGATGCAGCGGAATGACGTTTCGGTTGAAGTAATTCAACAAAATGCTGCAGTAGCTCTTCGTTATATCCTTCACGATTATTCAAATTTTTATGTCGAAACGATAGATAGTTTCTTCCAACGAGTGCTTCGTAATCTTGGACGTGAGATTGGTATTTCTACTTCTTTCAATCTTGTTATTGAACAGGGGGATTATACTCGTAAAGCAGTGAAAGAGCTTATCAAAGAGGCGGAACATAACAGGCAATTAAGGACTTGGCTCAATGAATTGATGGAAGAGCGGATTGAAAGAGGGGAAAGATGGAATTATGAGAAGGTTCTGACAAATTTTTCCGAAAAAAACCTGAGCCAGTATGTCGTAAGAGAGAACTTAAATGAAGAATCGCTTACAATGGAACGGCTAACGGCGAGTATAAAACGTCTAAAGGCTGAGGTGAATGAGTTTGTTGGCAAGGTGAATGAGTCAGGCAGTGAGCTGTTACGGCGTTGTGGTGAGCTGGGTCTTGAAGCTGATAATTTTAAGGGAAAAAGCAGGGGGATATATTCAAAGTTTGCCAAATTAGTTTCTTATAATAGCGGCTCAAATGATGATTTGACGATGGCAGATGCAGAAAATGATATAGGTCTTTGGCTCAATAAACCAGACAGAGGAACGAATACGGAGGATATTATAAGGAGTCAGCTTATGCCTTTGTACAAACAGGTCAATGAAACATTCAGTCAGGGTTATAAAACTTTCATTAGCAAGTCTGCAGTCTTGTCTCGGATTTACCAAACGGGACTTCTGAAGTATATCTTGGACAAACGGGCTGCTCTTTTGAGGGATGATAATGCCTTTCTCTTGAATGATACACCTGTATTGCTGTCTCAGATGGTTGAATCAACGGATGATGTCAGCTTTATCTACGAAAAGATTGGTGGATCTTTGAAACACGTTATGATTGACGAGTTTCAGGATACTGCATTAGCGGACTGGCGTAATTTCTCTTTAATTCTGCGTGAGAGTTTAGCCAATGGGAACGACTGTTTCGTCTTTGGTGATGTCAAACAAGCCATTTACCGCTGGCGAAACGGTGATTGGAAAATTTTAAACGACCTTATAGAGAACTCAACTAAAGAAACAGCATTGCTTTACCCTAAAACAGAGTACTTAACCGATAATTGGCGGACAGATATGAACATAGTAGAGTTCAACAATCGTCTATTCGCTCAAGCCTATCAGCCAATTATGCCGTCAGTTGCTCAAAATCTTAAACAGAAACCGAAGAAGCAGAATGGTGAAGTGAGAGCCTGCTTTCTCAAAACGCCAAAAGATGAAGACAAATCGGCGTTTATGCTTGCCAAATTAAAGGAAGAATTGGACAGACAACTCAATAAGGGCTACAAGTTATCGGATATAGTTATTCTTTGCCGCAACAACGACAGCATAACCTTAATTGCACAATACTTAAATGACGTTTCAACGCCACAAATGGCTTATAACCCGTCTTCAGATGAGGCTTTCGCTCTCTCTTCTAATCAAAGCGTGCTGGCAATCGTTTATTCGCTGCAATATTTGGATGATTTGACGAACACAATCGCTCTTTCGTGGCTGCTGAACTGGCGAAATGAAGATATAGAACAATGGTTGGACAAAGATTATCTTCAATCTATAAGAATAAATAAAGACAAGCCGCTGTTGGAACTTCTGTTTGACATCGCAAATTATCTTAATATTGATATGAAGTCGGCTTTTGTTGCGGCGTTTTTTGACTTTGCTTTGGCGTTTGTAAGCAAGAGCGGGTCGGATGTGCGAAACTTTCTGTCGTTTTGGGAGACTGACTTGCGGAATAAACGAGTTATGGCTCAGGAAGGCTGCAATAGTTTAAAGATTACTTCCATTCATAAGGCTAAAGGGTTGGAATATCCTGTTGTTATAGTGCCTTATTGCCATTGGCGGCTGTTTCGCAGTGGTGATATTTGGGTTCATAACACTGATACGAAGATTTCGGACATTGGACTCTTCTCTGCGTCTCTTACTTTGCTGGAAAAGAGTACTTTTTTGAAGGAATACGATGATGAAGTGCTGCTTCAACAGACCGATAACTTCAATCTGCTTTACGTAGCCCTCACAAGAGCGAAGCATAGTCTTGTAATGATTGCCCAAATGCCTAAGATAGAGCAGCCATATAAGAATGTAGCGGCATTATTGTACGATAAAATTTCACAGGATAAGCTTTTCTCACATCAGGACGGCGAAACAGAGGAACAGTTTGTTTTAGGAGAAGACCAATATAAGGAAACAGAACGGCAGTATGACGATGCAGATCTTGCTTCTCTTAATTTGGGATATTCAAACGCTCGTATGGCTGTGTCGGAAGAGGCTATAAGGTATTTTAATGGCTCAAACAGGCGGCTGAAACAAGGGGCTGATACAACATCTATGCAATATGGCTCGATGTTACATTACCTTCTTTCGCTAATATCAACAAAAGATGATACGGAACAGGCAATCAATCTGCTGTCTTCTCATTATAATCTGGCGGATGAAGATATTAGCAAATTGGAGCATACTTTGGCTTTGATGTTTGACCAAGTTGAGCAACGCCAATGGTTCAATGGGAAGTATAAAGTGCTGAGAGAGCAAACTATTTTGTCGTCTGAGCAATCGCAAATCGCTGTTTTGCACCGACCAGACCGCATTATGATTGGACAAAATGAGGTTATAATTGTAGATTTTAAGTTTTCAGCGTCTCAAAACAGCGTTCCAAAGTACGAAAAGCAGGTCAGGGAGTACGCAAACCTTCTTTCACAGATGGGTTATAGCGAAATACATTCGTTTCTTTGGTTTATCAGCGACACCGATCTTTCTTTGACGGAGGTGATATAAAGGGCTGCTATTCCCTTACAGGTTTTTACCAAAATGAAACGCCGCTTTAATTTCTTAAAACGCCGCTTTAGCGTCACCAAACGCCACTTTAGGAAAATAAGGTGGCGTTTGGCTGTAATGAAGTAGCTATTTAATAGATTAGAATGATAAAAAGATGCAGCCTTTGTTCATTCTGTCAAATTTTATTACCTTTGCAGTGTCTTAAATAGCTAAAATAGTGCTTTTATGAAAATATTTGTCAATAAGAAAGAAAAGATTGTACCGGCGGATTGTTCAATTAAAGAGCTGGTTAGTATATCTATGGAGCAAAACTTTGGTATTGCTGTTGCCATTGGCTCAAAGGTTATTCCGAGATCGCAATGGGAGGAAACCAAATTAAGCGAAGGTGATGGTGTAACGATAATTGAGGCGACATGTGGCGGCTAATTGGATTGACGCCTGATAATACTACTGACTTGGATAAAGAAGTCAAGACCATAATTCGTCTGCTTGAAGGCAGGGTTGTTGATTTTGTTCATATACGTAAGCCAAAGCTCAACGCAAAACAAACACAGAGCTATCTATCTCTTTTTCCCAAAAGCATAAGAGAACATTTGACGCTGCACGATCATTATGATATTGCGGCGGAATTTGGTATTGGCGGTATAAATATAAACAAACGAAACGCCAATGAAGACATAAGCCTGTGGAATGGGCGTCTTTCGTATTCCTGTCATAGCCTTGAGGGTGTTGCTTCGCTCAAAGAAAGGGCTGATTACGTTCTTTTATCTCCAGTTTTTGACAGCATCAGCAAGCACGGTTACCAATCTGCCTTCACCTTAGGGCAGTTGCAAATCGCCAAAGACAGAGGTATAATTGACCAAAAAGTCATTGCAATGGGCGGAGTAAGCAAAGATAGGGTTGAGGTCTTGAAAGCGTTGGGTTTTGGTGGGGCTGCATTGCTGGGAGCATTATGGAAAGAGTAATGTTTATTTCACATCAAACGGATAAATATACATATTATGACTCCGTTTGTCTTGCTTTGGAGGGAGGAATAAGGCTTATACAGCTGCGAATGAAAGAAGCAAGCCAAGAAAACGTCATTGCCCTTGCCGAAAAAGTACGAATAGAGTGTGCAAAATATAATGCGACTTTGCTGATTGATGACCATGTTGAATTGGTTAAGCAGTGCGGCTTTGACGGAGTACATATTGGCAAAGACGATATGCCGATTGACGCTGCCAGAGCAGTTTTAGGCAAAGATAAAATCATAGGAGCAACTGCCAATACGTTTGAAGACATCGTCCTTGCAGCAAAAATGGGAGCAGATTATATTGGATTAGGTCCGTTTTCCTATACTAAGACGAAGAAGAATCTTGCTACAATTCTTGGCTTTGAGGGCTATCGTAACATTATTTCAAAACTGCAAAAAGCTAAAATCACCATTCCCGTCTATGCAATTGGTGGAATAACGCTGCAAGACGTCCAACCCCTTATGGCAATGGGGCTTTATGGTGTTGCGGTTAGCGGCTCTATCGTCTCGGCATCAAATCCTATCGCAATGGCAAAAGATTTTAGTACCTTTGCAGCAGATTTTAACACAACAATATAATGGATAAATTGATTATTGCAGGGAGAGAGTTTAACTCTCGCTTGATATTGGGAACGGGAAAGTTTCCTTCAAATAAAATTATGGGGCAAGCTATAGAGCTAAGTCAAAGTGAAATGGTTACCACTGCCTTAAAACGTATTGACATTGAGCAGAGCCAAGATGATGATATGTTACGTTACATTGATAAAAGCAAAGTTGTTTTGCTTCCTAACACGTCTGGCGTCCGTACGGCAAAGGAAGCGGTGTTTGCTGCTCAGATTGCTGCTGAGGCTTTGCAGACTAAGTGGATTAAATTAGAGATTCACCCTGACCCTAAGTACCTTTTGCCTGACCCTATTGAGACTTTCAAGGCTACGGAAGAGTTAGTGAAGTTGGGCTTTATTGTATTGCCGTATGTGAATGCAGACCCTGTGCTGTGCAAACGATTAGAAGAAGTTGGTGCTGCAGCCGTTATGCCGCTCGGAGCTGCGATAGGCACTAATAAAGGCTTGAAAACAAGAGATATGATTGAAATAATAATCAACCAAAGCAACGTTCCAGTGATAATAGACGCAGGCATCGGCACTCCATCTCAAGCAGCTGAAGCTATGGAATTAGGAGCTGCCGCCGTAATGGTAAATACTGCCATCGCCATTGCCAACAATCCTGTCGCTATGTCGGTCGCTTTTGCCAAGGCAGTTGAAGCAGGACGGGAAGCTTTTGAAGCCGGACTGGCAGGACAGAGCTATTTAGCTCAAGCAACCTCTCCTTTGACAGCATTCTTGAACTAATATAAAAAAGAAAAATGAATAGTTTGTTGTTATATCTCACAGAAGAAAAGCAGGCAAAACGAAAGGGAGGCTTGTATCACAAAACACAGATAAACCTTGCCTACAACTCAAACAAAATAGAGGGTAGCAGATTGACAGAAGAGCAAACACGTTATATCTTTGAGACCCGCACCATTGGCTTCAAGGACGAGGAGGCAGTGCCCGTTGATGATATTATTGAAGCATCTAATCACTTTGTAGCTTTTGATTATCTGCTTGATACTTTGACCTTGCCTTTTTCAAACAATATAATAAAGGAGTTTCACCACATTTTGAAAACAGGGACTTCTGATGCGGCAAAGCCATGGTTTAACGTAGGGGAGTGGAAGAAACTTCCAAACGAAGTAGGTGGCATTGAAACAGCCTTGCCTCAAGATGTAGAAGCAGCAATGAACAAATTAAATGATTGGTACAACGCTTTGCCCGAAATATCGTTTGAAAACATAGTAGAATATCACTACCGCTTTGAGCTAATACACCCATTCCAAGATGGCAACGGCAGAGTTGGTCGCTTAGTTATGTTCCGTGAGTGCCTGAATAATGGTATTGTTCCTTTCATTATTGACGATAGCCATAAGCAGTTTTATTACCGTGGGCTAAGAGAGTTTAATAATGTTAGAGAATACTTGATTGATACTTGCCTGTCTGCACAAGATACTTATAAGGCGTGGATTGAGTATTTTGGATGTTGAATAAACAAGCACATTGTCAAAATTCATCCGCCTCATTCTTTCTTCCCCAAATGCCAAGCAACGAAATCCGGCAGCTCTTTCAAAGAAACAAACCCCTCATCCTCCAAATCAGCAGGCAGAGAGCAGACTTCAAAATACGCTATCAGCGTACTGCAGTCCTCTTCCCCCAATATAGCCTCCACCAATGAATAAACCGCAATAATCTGTTCTTCATTGTCAGCCTCATAGTTTGCAATGCCGACCCTGATTCCTGCATCTCCTGCCTCATCTTCGCTTTCCATTGGCACAAACCACACATCCTTACTGCTATAATGATAATTCCCGTAAGCAACGCTTGCATTTGCCCCCTCAGGTTGCCGAAGTGGCAGAATATTCCAAAAATCTAATATCGGTGCATTGTCGCAAAGCTCAAACACATCTTCAAAATAGTCAGCGTTTCCGTTGGCTGTGAAGAGCAAAGTGCGACCATGCGTTGTCAAATCGCCGATTTCGAAGTCCAAACCTTCACTGTACGCCTTCAAAACCTCATCAAACTTCATCAAAAGAGCCTCTGAATCATCCTCTTTCAAAGAATCAATATCCATAAGTTGTTCATTCGCTCCGACAAACCATTGCCAAAAATCTTCAATTCCCTGTTTCATCTTATTATATGTGCTTCTAATTCTAATTCTACGTTAAACTGGTGCTTTACATCCTTCATTACCGCCTCAGCAAGTGCCAATATATCGTCCCCATTCGTTGGTTTGACCGCAACCATTACAAGAGCCTGCTTGCTGTGCATTGCAACTGTTCCGCTAACTCTTCCTTTCCACCCTGCTTTTTCAATCAACCACGCCGCCGAAATCTTCATTAACTCTTCTGTATCAGCATCAAACGAAACCATATCAGGGAATAACGACTTCAAAGTAAGGAAACGTTTCATTGGAACAAGGGGATTCTTGAAGAAAGAGCCGACATTTGGAAGCAACTGAGGGTTTGGCAGCTTCTCATCCCTTAATCTGGTTACAAGATTGCACAAATCAATAGGCTGTTTCAGCGTTTTAAGTGTCTTCTTATCAAGAACCTTCGCAATGGATGAATAAGAAAGATTTGGCGAAAAGTCCTTTTGGAGTTTCAAAACGACATTCCATATCACTTCATTCTTGTTTTGGTGCTTGAAACGAGAGGAACGATAAGCGAAATCGCAGCTTTGGTTGTCGTAATCCTTCCATTGCTTAGCCAAAAGGTCGTAAGAGCGGACTGAAACGATAAACTGCTTCACTTCAACGCCGTAAGCGCCGATGTTTTGAACGGGAGCAGCACCCACAGTGCCGAAAATAGCCGCCAGATTCTCAATCCCGCACCATCCTTCATTACAGCAATGCACCACAAACTCACTCCAGCTCTCTCCAGCAGCGACTTCTACCACCACATCCTTCATATTGTCTTCCAAAACCTTTATTCCCTTATTCTCAATCCTTAACACAGGCTGTTCAATAAAAGATTTGGCAAAGACAGTGTTGCTTCCACCGCCGAGAATGACCATTTCGCTGTCATAAGTTATTGATTCAAGGTCTTCTTCCGTTTGAATATGGAGCAGAGTCTTCGATACAGCATTCAGACTGAATGTATTGTAGTCGCAAATGTTTATATTATTTTCCTCAATCATTACTTAATTTCCCTCACACGCTGATTTAGACCATTGCTTTAAGAATTCGGTAACACGTTTAACGCTATACGATTTGTCATCTTCAAGATACGCTGAGTTTTGAGTGTGGATTCGCCGTCCTGTATCGTCAAAAACGACAAGCACTGGAAAGCCAAAGCGTTGTGGATTTTCCATTCGCTTCATTGCCTCTTCATTTTTATTCTTTGGAGAGAAGTTTAGATGCACGAAAACGAAGTTTGACGTCAGTATTTCATTGATTGAGTCGTTTGAATGAACGAAGTCGTTAAACGCAATGCACCATCGGCACCAGTTTCCGCCGACTTGAGCCAGCACATACTTATTCTGTTCTTTTGCTTTGCTGATTGCTTCATCCAACTGCTTGTTTGCGTCCAATGTTTCGTCATAAAGGCTTTGTGAATAGCCGTTTAGCGACAATCCAAACGCTAAAATAATAAACCAAATCTTTCTCATATTGTTCTGTTTTTAGAATGCAAAAGTATAAATAATAAAAATAAAACAAGGCACTTTTGTTACCTTTATTGTAAAAATTGTCGTAAGGCGTTGTTTCCAAATAATTTTAGTATATTTGCCGCCACAAAAACAGCAAAAAACAACATTGTATTCTTTATGTCAAACATCCTAAATACCAAAATAGCATTTCTTAGTGGCGTTGGCGACAAGCGAGCTGTACTTTTGGAGAAAGAGTTGGCAATAAGGACTTTGGAAGACTTGATTTACTATTTTCCCTATCGCTATGTTGATAAAAGCACTTACGTAAAAATACATCAGATAGAGAGCGAGGATATTTATATTCAGGTTAAGGGCAAGGTCATTTCAAAGGAAATGATAAAGGGAAAGGCAAATCGTCTTGTTGTTCGCTTTGCCGATGAGACTGGAATGATAGAGCTTGTTTTTTTTAAGGGATTAAAATGGATTATTGAGAACTTGGTTGTCGGTCAGGCGTATGTTATTTTCGGCAAACCGAACAAGTATCAAAATAATTTCTCATTTGTCCATCCCGATTTTGAGTTATTGAGCAAACATCTTAACAGTCCGCTTGAGCAGTTCTCTCCAATGTACAACACAACGGAGAAAATGAAGACCGCCTTCCTTAACTCCAAAGCAATATCTAAAATAATCCGTGCCGCCCTTGCACAACTTCATGGACAGATTGAGGAGACTTTGCCCGATTATATCATAACAAAATACAGCCTTATGAGCAGGGCAGCAGCTTTGTCGCAAATTCATTTTCCTGCCTCACCCGAACATTTGGAGAAGGCAAAGATTCGTTTGAAGTTTGAGGAGTTATTTTTTATGCAGTTGGAACATCAGATAACCAAAATCAACAGAAAAGAGAAGAGTTTGGGTTTTGTCTTTGATAAGGTAGGCGAACATTTCCACGATTTTTACAATAAACACCTGCCATTCAGCCTCACCAAAGCACAGCAAAGGGTTGTCAAAGAGATAAGAGCTGATATGAAAAACGGGCATCAAATGAACCGCCTGCTGCAAGGTGATGTTGGCAGTGGTAAAACGCTCGTTGCCTTGCTTACAATCCTCATTGCGTTGGATAATGGCTTTCAAGGAGCAATTATGACACCAACGGAGATTTTGGCTACGCAGCATTATAACTCTTTGATGAACTTTTTGAAGTCTATGCCGCTTAAAATAGTGCTGCTAACCGGTAGCACAAAGCAAGCGGAAAGACGCAAGATATTGCCATTGATTGCTGACGGCACGATAGATATTGTCATTGGCACTCACGCACTGCTGGAAGAGTCGGTTGTTTTCAACAATCTCGGCTTGGCTGTCATAGATGAGCAGCACAGGTTTGGCGTTGAGCAGCGTTCAAAGATGTGGCAGAAGAACACAACGCCACCTCATATTCTGGTAATGACCGCCACGCCAATACCAAGAACACTTGCAATGACGGTATATGGGGATTTGGATTGCTCAACCATTGACGAGCTGCCACCGGGTAGAAAGACCATTCAAACAATTCATTTCTTTGAGAAATCACGTCTGCGTTTATTTGACTTTATGCGAGAGCAAATAGCCGCAGGTCGCCAGATATATATCGTCTATCCACTGATTGAGGAGAGCGAAAAATTAGATTTGTTAGACCTTACCAATGGTTTTGAGGCAATACAACGCTCTTTCCCTCTGCCGTACTATCATATCAGTATGGTTCATGGCAGGTTGAAGGCAGCGGATAAGGATTATGAAATGGATTTATTCAAGCGTGGCATAACTAACATAATGGTTGCAACTACTGTTATAGAGGTTGGCGTTGATGTTCCTAACGCTACGGTGATGGTCATAGAGAATGCGGAGCGGTTTGGTTTGTCGCAGTTACATCAATTAAGAGGTCGCGTTGGCAGGGGAGCGGAGAAAAGTTTTTGTATCCTGATGACAAGCGACAAATTAAGCACTGACAGCCGTACAAGAATAGAAACGATGTG
>JAISLH010000064.1 GCA_031260565.1 Bacteroidales bacterium | reverse complement strand
TTCGGTAGGTATATACCAAAAATTCGGTAGGTATATACCAAACGTTCATTTGCTATATACCAAATTTTCATTTGGTATATACCTACCGAATTTTTGGTATATACCTACCGAATTTAAAGCGGCGTTTTGTGAAATTAAAACAGCATTTGGGTAAGTTGTAATGGCGTTTGGATGAAGTGTTACTTTGTATTAACAGGATGAAGTAAAGATGAGGTGAAATGATGTAAAAAGGTGGTGCGGAGAGTAAGTATTTCATTACCACAGATGTTTATTTGATGGAAACTAAAAAATATTGTACTTTTGCACTTTCAAAAAAACATAAAATATATCTCATGGGAAGAGCATTTGAATACAGAAAAGCCCGTAAATTAAAGCGTTGGGGCAATATGGCACGAGTATTTACTCGTCTGGGAAAGGAAATAGAAATGGCTGTAAAGGCAGGAGGGTCTGACCCAAACGCTAATTCCAAGTTGCGGTTGTTGATGCAGAACGCCAAGACCGAAAATATGCCAAAGGAAAACGTGGAAAGAGCGATAAAAAGAGCTACTTCCAAAGACACAGCCGACTATAAAGAGATTGTCTATGAGGGTTATGGCTCAGGTGGAGTGGCGTTTGCAGTGGAGACAGCAACGGATAATCCGACAAGAACGGTGGCTAACATCAGGGCTGCTTTCAATCGTTGTGGCGGGTCACTGGGTACGAGCGGTATGACGGATTTTCTCTTTGAGCGAAAGTGCAATTTTAAGATTGGTGCTAAGGAGGGTTTGAATATGGAGGACTTGGAATTGGAGCTGATAGACTTTGGCGTTGATGAGTGCTTTTTGGACGGCGATGAAATCTTTATCTATGCTGAATTTACTGCCTTTGGTCCTATCCAAAAATGGTTGGAAGACAACGGCTTTGAGATAAAGACATTCGCTTTTGAACGCATACCAAACGATTTGAAAGAGGTAACGCCCGAACAGCAAGAAGAGGTTGAAAAACTCATCAATAAGTTGGAGGAAGATGAAGATGTGGTGAATGTTTTTCATAATATGAAGGAGTAACGTTATATTATGAAGATACTAACAAATAATTTGCAATTACAAAAGGTATTCGCAACCATCGTAGAAGAAGAGATTACTAAAAATTATGTAAGAGACATAGCCTTATTAGTTGGAACAGACAAACTTTCTACAGGAAGCATACAAATAATACTTGATAAATACGGCATAAACAGTTTGCTGGATATAAAAATAGACTTACTTAGCCTGCTAATAGCCTATGCCAAAATTATACTTACTGATGACAATATAACAGAAACAGAAAAGGCTACTTTTAAATTGCTAACTCGGTTATTCAAAATAAAAGAAGGTGATTTCTACAAGTATAAGACATTTGAATTATCCGAATTATTGCATCTGCAATTTGAAAAATTATACTCTGATAACATAATAACAAACGAAGAATCTCTACATAACTTTGACATACAAGATATATTCAGTTTAAGCTATGCTCAGTTTGAAACTTTAAGAGAGAACGAAATTAAAATAGCATTAGATAGAGGTGCTAATATAACGCATTTGGATACAGCAAATACAAAATATAAAGTAAAGCAAATAAAATGACAACACAAGATTTAACGAAATACGGCATATCAGCCGCAAAAGAAATAGTTTATAACCCAAGCTTTGAAGTGCTTTTTGAGCAAGAGACAAAGCAAGGTTTGACAGGTTTTGAGCAAGGACAGCTAACGGAATTGGATGCTGTCAATGTGATGACGGGTATTTACACAGGTCGCTCGCCAAAGGATAAGTACTTTGTTTTGGATGAGACGACAAAAGATACTATTTGGTGGAACAGCCCTGAGTATGCTAATGATAACAAGCCGATAAGTCCTCAGGTGTGGGCAGAACTAAAAGCCATTGCCACAAAGCAGCTAACAGACCAAAAGCTGTTTGTGGTAGATACGTTCTGCGGAGCTAACGCCAACACACGATTAAAAATCAGGTTTATTATGGAGGTGGCTTGGCAGGCTCATTTTGTAAAGAATATGTTTATCCGTCCAAGCGAAGAAGAGTTAATGACTTATGGAGAGCCAGACTTTGTTGTTCTCAATGCTTCAAAGGCAAAGGTGGAGAATTATAAAGATTTAGGCTTGAACTCTGAAACAGCAATTGCCTTTAACTTAACGGAGAAGATGCAGATTATTCTCAATACTTGGTATGGTGGGGAGATGAAGAAAGGTATGTTTTCCTATATGAACTATCTGCTGCCGTTGAAAGGAATTGCTTCAATGCACTGCTCAGCTAATACTGATTTAGAAGGTAAGAACACAGCTATCTTCTTTGGACTTTCTGGCACGGGCAAGACAACTCTTTCAACCGACCCTAAACGTCTTTTGATAGGAGATGATGAGCATGGTTGGGACGATGACGGAGTTTTTAACTTTGAAGGAGGTTGTTATGCAAAGGTAATCAATCTTAGTAAGGAAGCCGAGCCTGATATTTTCAATGCAATCAGACGTAATGCCTTGCTGGAAAATGTTACTGTTGATAGCAAAGGCAAGATAGATTTCAACGATAAGTCCGTTACTGAAAACACTCGCGTTTCTTATCCAATAGAGCATATTGTTAATATTGTTAAGCCAATCTCTAAGGCAACAGCGGCAAAGAAAGTTATCTTCCTTTCGGCTGATGCTTTCGGCGTTTTGCCTCCTGTATCCATATTGACGCCTGAACAGACGCAATACTATTTCTTATCCGGCTTTACAGCTAAATTAGCAGGAACAGAAAGAGGTATAACAGAGCCTACGCCTACTTTTTCGGCATGTTTTGGAGCTGCTTTTCTATCACTTCATCCTACAAAATATGGAGAGGAATTGGTTAAGCGAATGCAGCAGTCGGGGGCAACAGCTTACCTTGTCAATACAGGTTGGAACGGCAGTGGCAAACGTATATCAATAAAGGACACTCGCGGAATAATAGACGCTATCCTTGACGGCTCAATAGACCAAGCTACGACCAAAACAATACCTTACTTCAACTTCCTTGTGCCTACCGCCTTGCCTAACGTTGATAGCAATATACTTGACCCTCGCAACACCTATTCCGATACAGCTTTATGGGACGCAAAAGCACAAGACCTTGCCAAGCGTTTTGTCAATAACTTTGTCAAATTTACGTCCAATCAACGAGGTAAAACTTTAGTGGAAGCAGGACCTAAACTATAATCAAACATACAAGCAATAAAAAAATGGCAAACGATTGTTCGCCCTTTTTTTATAAAATTATAGCATTACCAAATTATTTATTTTGAAAACACTTGATTCAAGGTGTTAATAAGGTGTTCGCCTTTCAAGTTTCGAGCGATTATTGTTCCTTTATCATCTATTAAAACGTTGGAAGGTAAGGATTCTATTTTGTAAAGTTTTGTTACTGCACTCTGCCATCGTTTTAAGTCCGATACATTTGCCCATTTTCTGTTTTGTTGGCTGACAGCTTTGAGCCATAAGTCTCTGTTTTCGTCAAGGGAAATGCTTAATATTTCAAAGCCTTTTGACTGGTACTTGCGGTAAGCAACGGAAAGGTCTTTTGCATCAACGGCACATTGTGGTACATCTGATGCCCAAAAGTCTATTAAGATATAGCGTTTGCCTTGTATGAAAGTGGTAAGTTGAATGTCTTTGTTCTTATCGCTTGTAAGTGTGAAGTCAGGGGCTTTTTCCCCGATTGCTTCACTTGTCTTTGACTCAGCTATGAAGTCTTGCAGAAGTTTGTATTGATACATTGTCTTAGCATCTCCGTCTAATTTGCCAACCAACTCAGTCAGGTCGGACATATTAAGATATGGAGCAAGGTAGCTGCTTACTATCAACGGTGAATATATTGTTGTAGGATTTGCAAGCACTTCATTCATCAAGCACTGCAAAGGATTCTTGTCGCCATTACAACGATTGGCTACCTGCACAAAGACATCATTGGACTTAGAGCCAGTGATTTTTATGTTCTCTAACTTTGCTTTGTCGCCCGTGATGTTAATTTTGCTGTTCTCCAAAAAGAAAGAAAACTCTCCATTTTTAGCAGGTAAAACGATGTTAGCAACACAGACCCTATCTACTATGCCGCTGAAGACAAATTTGCTATGATTGACTTGCGTGGAATATGTTTGTTTTTCTCCGTTAGCAAGTAATAAATCCATCTTAACAACACCTTCTTTTATGCCTTCAATTTCACCTTCAATCTGATAGCCGTAAGTACTCGTCAGCTCGGACAACTTATTTATCAACTCTTCACCTCGCAAGTTACGAGCAATGATTGTGCCTTTGGAGTCAAGCAAAATGTTAGCAGGAATGGAGTTTATCATATAGAGCTGTGCCGCTTCGTTGCTCCAAAACTTCAAATCCGAAACATGTTCCCAAGCAAGGTTATCATCTTTTATTGCTTTCTCCCATAGAGCCCTGTCATTGTCAAGAGAAACGCCCAAGATGTCAAAACCTGAGCTATGAAACCTCTCATAAGCTGCAACAACATTCGGGTTTTCTATCCGACAAGGTTTGCACCATGAAGCCCAGAAGTCAATCAACAAGTATTTCTTTCCATTCAAATAATTATAGAGAGTAACTCGCTTGCCGCTGACGTTATCCATCGCAAAGTCTGGTGCTTTTTGACCAATCTCTATTCTCTTCAAAGCCTCAGCTCGTCTCTGTAAATGAATGTAATAATAATTCTCTCTTGCGTTTTTTTGCAAGGTGTTAAGCGTACGGCTCAGTTCATTGTAATCCCACTGATACGCCAAGAAAGAAGCAATGAGGTCAGAGCAAAAAATATCGTCAGGATTGTTGAGTATCCAATTCTCCAAGCGGCTAAGATGTACGGCATAGTCTTCATTGTCTTTTGGAGACGTCAGTTCGTACCATTTATCTGTCAATTTAGAGCCTTTGAACTTTGATTTTGCCAAACTTGATGGGTCAATAGTCAGGTTATACGTTCCTTTCTCAATATAAATCCTGTAATTGCGTTTCCCATTTATGGACAACATAGCAGGGATAGGCTCTTTTACATCTCCACGAAAGGCAAAACTTCCCTTCTGGTCAATGGTTGTGGAATCAACTCTTTCGTTGCCGTCCTTGAAGTAAAGCCTCAAAGTAGCCGTCCCGCTTTTTACATCTTTCACCTGAGCATTGATAACATACCCTTGTGCAAAGCCTGTCAGCGAAACGAAGCAGGCAATCATTATTACTGCAAATCTTTTCATTTTTTAATTGATATTAGTATTTCATTATTCTATCTAATTCACGTTTATTATCTTTTTGCTTTATGGTCTCTCGCTTGTCGTACGAGTGTTTGCCTCTTGCGAGAGCTATTTCCAGTTTTGCAAAGCCTCGATTGTCAATAAACAGCAGCGTAGGTACGATTGTGAAACCCCTTTCATTGCTTTTGACTTTCAGTTTTCTTAATTCATTTCTATTTAAGAGGAGTTTACGGGAGCGTTTAACTTCATGGTTATAATAAGAACCAAAACGATATTCGGAGATGTGCATTTGCTCCACCCACAATTCTTCATTGTTGAACAAACAATAAGCATCGGACAAATTAGCCTTGCCTTCGCGAATGGCTTTTATCTCCGTACCATAAAGAACCAACCCTGCCGTGAAATTCTGTACCAAAAAATACTCAAAGGTTGCTCTTTTGTTCTTAATATCTATTATATGTTTGTCCTCTTTCACGCTTGCAAAAGTACAAAAATTTATTTAATTACCAAAAAGTTATCATTAAAACCCCATAGTTTTCCGTTTCAATAACTCAATACTACAAAAAGAGTCTTGCAAGTCTAACCGAAATTTTCGGAACACCTACAAGACTTTTTCAGAAGTTAAGAACAGGATAACTACTCGCTTTACTATTCTTACCTATTGTCTTCTAACTTTGCTGCCATATTGATAGCAATAGCGGATTTTTCCATTTCAACTCGCACTTCGTTAGCTATTTCAATAATAACAGTTGTTTCCTTTACATCGCAAACCTTTCCGTGCAATCCACCTATTGTTACAATTTTCTGTCCCTTTTGAAGACTTTCTCTAAATGACTTTTCGTCTTTCTGACGCTTTCTTTGCGGACGAATCATAAAGAAGTAAAAAATTACGACAATAGCAACGAGCATAAGGGTCATCTGCATGCCACCTCCGCCTTGCTGACCGTTGCCGCCAGCCATTAATAATAATGATGCTAAATTCATTTTTGTTTTTGTTTTATGTTATTTAAATATGTTATTTCCTTAATGTACGTCTGCAAAGATATGCAATTTTGTAGTAGAAGGGTCAGTGTTTGAAATCACCGTTACTTCTTTTGTAATCCTTTTACCGGAATAGCCTTTGGAATCGTAAGTTACCGTTATCATTCCTTCACCTCCCGGCTTTATTGCTTCCTTCGGATAATCGGCAACCGTGCAACCGCAAGACGTAGTAACTTCACTGATAATCAAATCATACTTTCCAACGTTGCTAAACTTGAAACTACCCGTTACAAGTTCTCCATTAGTCAAATCTTTGAAGTCTATGGCATCACGCTCAAACTTTATAGCAGCCGAATTCTCCACAATAGAGGCATCAATATCGCTTTTAGCTTCCTTTTTGCAAGCAACAAAGACCAACGATGTTGCAAGCATTAAATAAACTATTCTTTTCATTTTGTTATTTATTAGTACGTTAATCACTATCAACTAATTATATCCGTCCAAAGTCTCCATTCCTCTGCCTTCCTTTTGTATCAAGCCCTGCGAACGCAAATCCACTATCAGCCTGTCAAGCATTCCATTTACAAAAAGACTGCTACGTTCGGTTGAAAACTCTTTTGCCAACTCTATATATTCGTTTAGCGTTACCCGAATAGGGATTGTGCGGCAGAAAACCAACTCCGCCATACCCATTTTCAGTATAAGCACGTCAATAATTGCCAATCTTTTTCTGTCCCAATTCTCAACACGCTTGTCAATCATCACATCAAACTCGTCATACTTGGCAATGGTGTTTTTCAGCAGGCTAATGACGTATTGCTCATCACTTTGCTCGTCATCACTATGCTTATCTAACGGGTGCAAAAGCGGTTTTGTTTCATCGTCTTCCTCCTTAAATTCTTTTAAGAACTTCAAAAAGAACTCTAAAACATACCAATAATCAGCCTCCCACTCCATTTCATTCTCAAAAAGCACCTCTTGCAAATGCTGATTGCCCGCAATATGCTCCTTAAACAACTTTAGAACGAATTTCTTATCGTAATTATAATCAACATTCTTAGCTATCATATACTTGCGATATAGCTCCGTCTCCTTAATATCACTAAGCATATTTCTCAAAAGAACGAAGTATTCACTCCAATTTACTTTCCGCTTCTCAATAGCCTTTTTTAGTTCTGTATTTTTCTCTAATTGAGCAATAAAGCGATTGTTGATAAGTCTCATATTAGGGTCTAAATCCTTCTTCGTTGGTAGAAATTTCCCCTTAGATTCCTCTAACGCCGCTGCTTCAATGTCTTTGAGTTCTATTATAATGGCAAAGAAGCACACCTCTAAGTAATACAGATTGTTAATGCTCTGAAACAACCTCTTTTCCACCTGTTCAACATCATCTGACGCCGAGAGGTAATATCCATATAAAGCCTGCAATACTTTTGCTCTTAAAAAATGCCGATTTATCATTAGTTTTGGTACGATTTAAGGCTGCAAAGGTACATTTTTTTTTTGAATAAGGGATAGTTGGGCGTTTTTTATTATTACAAAGCCCCATTTTAGCAAAAATAAAACCCTAACTTTTTATAAAAAGCACTCATTATTTTTATACAAAACACTCATTAAAAACAGCCATTTTTAGCATAAATCTTGCCAAAAAACAAACCAAAAATACCCTCTTTTCATCCATTTTGTTGAAATTTTATAATAATTCTTGCAAAGAAAAGATGATTTTTTCCAAACTTGACTATATCATAATGAAATCAAGCTTTATTTTCTTGAAGTGGCGTTTCGTGACGCTGAAACGCCACTTTAGAAAAATAAAGCGGCGTTTCATTTTGACAAAATGGCACGAAAAAGGGGATAAAATGCTGTATTACCCCCATAAATTTACATATTGTGTTATTGAAATATGATTACGTAAAATTTATACAAAAACATCACGTTCGCTTTTCAAAATATAGCGATTTTATTCTGTAATTATTTTGACGTAAATCTATCATTTGTTGCATTGTTTTTGTGTATCGTTTTGTCATTTCTTAATTGCCTTTCTTTTTTTCGTTTAATTTCGGTTTGCAAAAGTACAAAAAATAAAAGTAAAATAAAGTATTTTGGTTGCCATTGTTGAAAAGTTCTTCAGAATGTATTGCTTTCAAATCTTTTTTATATTTTTGCAAGCGATAAAAGCAGCATTAAGTCGTAATAAATCATAAATAAATAGAAAAATAATTGGATAAAATTGTAACAATGAAGCCTTTTCGGATATTGACGTTTGTGATGATGACACTGGTGATGAGTACAACAGCTCTTATGGCTCAGAAACAGATTGACTATGAGTCTGATTGGGGTGAGCGGCTACCATCATTGCCCGATGATATGATTTTGAAAGGGAATGTAGTTTTTCACCATGAGGGAATGGTGATGTATTGCGATTCTGCGGTTTTGAACCAGCTGGATAATAAGTTTTCTGCTTTTGGCATTATTGACATTTATCAGAACGATACCATTCATATTACGGGGGATGTGGTTTATTATGACGGCAATTTGAAGATAGCGGAGATAATGGGCAAGGTCGTTACAATGGAAGACGGTAAAACAACCCTTATCACAGACTATTTAGTCTTAGAACGTATTCCAAATATTGCCCGTTACACTACTTCCGCCACTATTTATGACCAAAAGGATACGCTGACCAGTATCTTCGGAACATACTTTCTTAACGATAAGATATTTCATTTTACAGACAAGGTGCATATAATAACGCCTTCATCCGAAATTTTTAGTGATACCATTCATTACAATACAAAGACCGATGTGGCGGAGTTCTTTTCCAAGACTACGATTGTAGATAAGGACTCCACCATTATCAATACTGACAAGGGCAATTATAACACCACTACTTCATATTGTGAGAGCTATGCAGGAGGGAAGATGACTCAGAAGGGGCGATTGATGTTAGCCGATACTCTTTTCTACGATAGTAAGGAACGGAAAGGTGAGGCGTTTGGCAGTGTATATATGGAGGACACGGCTAATAATATCAACGCTATGGGAGAATATGCGAATATGCAGACGATTGACACTTTGTCATACACTTATCTTACCCAGCAAGCCATTGTTAAGCAGGTGGAGGACGGAGATACATTGTACTTTCACGCTGATACGTTGCTTTTGGTCAGTGATACGTCTAACAATATGAGGAATATGTACGGCTATAGGCATTCAAAGCTTTTCAGAAGTGACTTCCAAGCAGCAGCAGAATATGCACATTATCATATAGAAGATTCTCTGCTGACGATGACAGAACGCCCTATCCTGTGGAATGAGGAAAGCCAGATGACGGCAGATACAATCACTATGCTCTTTGCTCAAAAGAAGATTGACAGAATGCAACTTTACCCTAATGCGTTGATAGTTCAGGATGCTGATTCTTTATCTGATGACAGGTTTAACCAAATGTATGGTCGCCATTTAACAGCTTATTTCAACAATGGGAGAATAAAGGAGGCTGAAATAGAGGGAAACGCTCAGTCTATTTATTATATGTGGGAGGAAAAGAAAGGTAAAGCTCCGCAGCTGATAGGAATAAACATAGGCAATAGTTCTAAGATGAAGATATATTTTGAGAAGGGCAAGATGAAACGTCTTGTTGGCATAGAGAAACCAGAATACAAACTTGACAATGAAGATAGCGTGCCTGCAGAAGAGCGGAGGCTGAAAGGGTTTATTTGGAAAGCGGAGGACAGACCACTCGAACCTGATGATATTTTCAAGCATAGGTTATGACATATTGTCAGTTAGGACGCTAAAAGGAATAATAATTGCTATGGAACGACATAGTAACAGACTAAAATAAGAAACAAAGCTATGAGTAAGCATAAAGAAAAAGAACAGATTGAAGAAATAGAAAACCAAACAGAGGAACAACCAGTCGCAGACAAAGAAACAGAAGACAAAGAGCCTACATTAGAAGAACGATACACCGAGATGAGTGATAAGTATCTTCGTCTGTATTCCGATTTTGAGAACTTCCGCAAACGAACAAACAAAGAGCGGTTAGATTTGATTCAATCAGCGTCCGAAAGTGTCATAAAAGACCTGTTGCCTGTGGTAGATGACTACGAGAGAGCCTTAAATGACATTGACAAAAGAGAAGATGTGCCTGCTGAAACGAAGGAAGGCTTACTTCTTATCTACAACAAAATTATCAATACCTTAACTCAGCGTGGTCTTAAACCTATTGCTGCCGTTGGAGAGAAGTTTGACGAAAATCTTCATGAAGCAATAACGCAGTTTCCTGCTCAAGAAGAGAAACAAAAGGGTATTGTGATAGACGAAATTGCCAAAGGATATTATCTATACGACAAAGTAATACGTTATTCCAAAGTAGTAGTGGCAGTTTAACTTCAAATTATAAAAATAAGATGGCGACAAAGAGAGATTATTACGAGATACTGGGCGTTGATAAAAGCGCTTCGGCTGATGAATTGAAGAAAGCCTACCGCAAATTGGCATTAAAATATCACCCAGACCGCAATCCTGACGACAAACAAGCAGAAGAAAAGTTCAAAGAAGCCGCTGAGGCGTATGAAGTGTTGAGTAATGCTGACAAAAAGGCGAAATATGACCAGTTTGGACACGCCGGTGTTGATGGACAGAGCGGTTTTGGCGGTGGAGCAGGAATGAATATGGATGATATATTCAGTATGTTCGGTGATATATTCGGTGGCGGTGGCTTTTCGGGATTTGGCGGCTTTGGTTCGCGGTCTCGCTCTGGTGGTCGGAGGGTTAATAAGGGTAGTTCGCTGAGAATAAAGATTAAATTGACGCTTGAAGAGATTGAAAAAGGCGTTGAGAAAAAAATAAAGGTCAATAAATTCGTCAAATGCCACACCTGTAACGGCACAGGAGCAAAACCCGGCAGCCAATCAACAACTTGTTCTCAGTGTGGAGGCAGTGGTGTCGTTACTCAGATACAACGCACAATTCTTGGCAATATGCAGACCCAATCAGTCTGTCCTTCATGCGGCGGAGACGGCAAAATAATAAAAGAAAAGTGCGTAACGTGTCACGGAGACGGCATTGTAAAGCAAGAAGACGTTGTTTCAATCAACATACCCGCTGGAGTAGCAGACGGAATGCAGCTCTCATTTGAAGGAAAAGGCAATGCAGGAGCACGAAACGGCATAAACGGCGATTTGTTAGTTTATATAGAGGAACAACCGCACGAAGTATTTGAACGGGATGGCAATAATATCTGCCTGCAAAGCTACATCACCATCACCGAAGCAATACTTGGCACATCACTTGAAGTACCTACTCTGACAGGTAAAGTAAAGTTTAAGGTGGAAGCAGGAATGACATCGGGCAAAGTCTATAGACTTAAAGGTAAAGGCTTACCTGACGTCAATGGGTACTTCAAAGGCGACCTTTTGGTGAGGGTTGATGTCTGGATTCCGAAGACTTACAGCAAGGAAGAGAAGAAATTGTTGGAGCAACTGCAGATTTCGGAGAATTTTAAGCCCAATCCGACAGGCAAAGACAAGAGTTTCTTTGAAAAGATGAAGAATATGTTTTCATAAACCAGTCATTTATCGCATTAAATGACCATTTTAATTTACCAAAACACAGGGACGATACATTAATCGCCCCTTTTATTTTGCCCTTTTGTTCATTCATTTTCCTGAGTAAATAAATGGCTAAAATCTTTCAGTTAAAAGAATAAATTGTTTCAGTTAAAAGAATAAAATCTTTCAGTTAAAAGAAAAAAATCTTTCAGTTAAAAGAAAAAAATCTTTCAGTTAAAAGAATAAATTGTTTCAGTTAAAAGAATAAATTGTTTCAGTTAAAAGAATAAATTGTTTCAACTGAAAGAAAAAATTGTTTCAACTGAAAGAAAAAACTCTTTCAACTGAAAGAAAAAACTCTTTTAACTGAAAGATTTTAGCCATTTATTCACTCTGGAAAATGAATGAACAAATGGACAAAATCTATGGCTGTTTTAACAGGATAAATAAACGTTATGAGGTGATTAACTGATGTTTTGATGTGGCGTTATGTTAATTGGAAAGATTTTTGTAATTTTGTAGCCCATTAAAATAAACATTGGATATGTGCAAACGAAGATTGATATTGTTGATTGCGGCTTTGGTGCTTGCCGTAGGGTGTAAAAAAGAAGCAAAATTTGTGGATACTGACACCGGTGAGCAAAAGAGTGTGAAGATTTTGCGGTTTGATAAGGCTCTTTTTGAGAAACAGCATAGCGATATGGGCAAATATCTTGACAGTATAAGGTCTGAATATAAGGATTTGCTCTTTTCGTCCGAGCTAACCGAGAGTTTGAAAGAATTAGCCGCTGATACAGTTGGACAAATGGCTTGGAAAGCGGTCTGCAAACGATATAATGATTTGACATGGTTAGAAAACAATATCACAAACGCTTTTGCCAATCTGCAGAAATCTTATCCCAAGACAACGTTACCTAAGTTCTATACAATGATTGCAGGACCTGCCAGATTTGAAGAGGGTTTTGCCCAAAGGATTTTTGCGATGGACTCTTGCGTTGTGGTGGCTCTTGACTGGTATTCAATAGATGAGCAACTCAATAAGGTATATGGCATTCCCAATTATATGATTAAGGTCTTGGATTCGGCGTTTCTGGCGGTTGATATTATTAAAACATATCTGCGAGAGGTTACAACGCTTGATGTAAAACTTGCTATTGAGAACCCAGAATCTGATTTGCTGTCGCTGATGGTGGAAGTTGGTAAATTTGATTATGCAGTCAAGCAGCTCTTAGGCTGTGATGATGCGACCGTTCTTCGTTATACTAAGGCAGAATACGATTGGTGCGTGAAGAATGAAAGTAATATTTGGGGGTTTCTTGTGGAGAATAAGCTGTTGTTTGAAAAGGATAGCTTCAAGTTTAGAGGTATCATAAACGATGCTCCATTCAGTAAAGGCATTGAAGGTTCACCGGCGAGGGTTGCGGAATATATTGGCTTCAATGTTGTGAGCAAGTATGTAGAACAAAGTAAAGTTTCAATCAATGCTCTTTTGCACACCACAGACGCAAATAAGATTTTAAGGGAATCAAATTATAAACCTAAGAAATAAGACTTTATATGAAAATAAGACCAAGTTATAGACAGATTTTGTTGAAATACCTGCTTGCTTTGTTGATGCTGGCTCTTACACAGGTCGTTTTCTATGTTCTAAACGCCACTTTGTTTAACATAAACGGCTTTTCAGACTTCGCAAACATTGTTTTGGGCTTCTTACGCTACGCTTTGGCATCGGTAAGTATCTTTTTGTTGCCATATTTAGTGCTTTCGTTGCTGCCAATTACCATAAAACAAAACCGATATTATCGCTTGACTTCCAACTTTCTTTATATTGTTGCGGTAGAGTTTCTAATGTTTGTGTCATGCGTTGATATGGGTTACTACAGATTTACCTTCAAGCGAATGACTTCTGACATTATTAGATACTTGTCCATAGGTGGCGACTTCGGTGAGCTAATCCCTCAGTTTATACGAGATTACTGGCTGATAGTTCTTGTCTTCACGTTGGCAAATGTGGTTTTCATCTTCCTCTATCGCCGAATAAATCGCAAGCATAACACAGAAGAGATGAACGGAACAAAGAAATGGTACGCTACTCAGCTGATTTGGCTTGTTGTTGCAGCAGCTTGTTTGTCTATATCAATAAGAGGAGGCTTTCAGGTGAGACCTCTGAACTTTATGCAGGCGTCTTTGTATTGCTCAACGCAAAATTCAGCCTTAGTCCTCAACACTCCATTCACTTTATATCGCACTTTGGGAAAAGAAGGTGTTGAAAAGAAAGAATACTTTGAGAAAGCAGAGTTAGAAAATCTCTTTAACCCAGTCTATAAGCCTCAATCATCAACTTGGGCAGACACTTTATTTACCCAAAGGCTTGAAGTAGGCAAAACAAATGTCGTTATAATAATTTTAGAGAGCTTTTCAGCGGAATATCTTAACATTTACAACAAAGGAATCGTTCCTTCATACACACCATTTCTTGATAGCCTTGCCCGAAAGAGCATTGTTTTTCAAGGAATGGCTAATGGAAAGAAATCTATTGACGGAATCCCTGCTGTCGTGTCTTCAATGCCTCTGCTGATGGAAGAAAGCTACATCACGGCTAAGTATGGTGAGGACAGGCTTGGCTCAATAGCTTCGCTATTACGTGATAATGGTTACACAACTGCTTTTTTCCACGGCGGATATAACGGGTCTATGAATTTTAATGTTTATACCAAGCAAGTAGGTTACCAATCCTATTTCGGCATGAACGAGTATAACAACCGCAATGACTATGACGGCAACTGGGGTATTTTTGATGAGCCGTTCCTTCAATATATGGTTCGTACCATTAGCTCTTTCAAGCAGCCATTTGCCACAACTGTCTTCACCATTTCTTCACATCACCCTTACACAATCCCACCTCAGCACAAGGGACGCTTCAATAAAGGTACTCTTATCGTCCATGAAACCGTTGGTTACGCCGATTATGCTCTTAAAAAATTCTTTGAAGCGGCTGCAAAAACAGATTGGTACAACAATACGCTCTTTGTGATAACAGCAGACCACTCTTCATTGACCCAAAGCAAAGAATTTCGCACTCAAAAGGGGCTTTTCCAAATACCATTTATCATTTACTCGCCACAACTTAAAGAAGGAGTTGTCTCGGAGCAAGCAGCACAACAAATAGACATCGTTCCAACAATCTCAGACCTGCTTCACGTACAACAAAATGTCTTTTCCTTCGGACGTTCTGCCTTTTCAGACAAGCCACATTTCTATATCTATTACCTGAATGAAGAATATAATTTGACGATTGGAGATTTTATGAGCAAATATCGCGAAGGCTACCCGCTGGAACTTTATAACATCAAAGCAGATCCCTATTTAACACACAACATAGCGGCAAATCACCAAGCCACAGCTGCCTTTCACCTCAATCTAACCAAGGCAATAATTCAACAATACAACAATCGGTTGATAGAAAACAAACTTACACCATAATATATATGGAAACCAAAGAGAAGATACTTTTTATTATCAATCCCGTTTCAGGAGTTGGCAAGCAGAAAGCTGTAGAGAGAGCAATAGATAAGGCTCTTGACAAATCCATCTTTGATTATGAAGTAGCATACACGCAATACGCTCATCAGGCTACTCAAATTAGCAGAACAGCAGCCCAAAACGGCGTATCAATTGTAGCAGCTGTTGGCGGCGATGGCTCTATAAACGATTGCGTTAGAGGACTTGTCGGCACAGATGTAAAACTTGCTATCATACCTGCTGGAAGCGGCAACGGCTTGGCAAGAGCTATGAAGATACCTCTTAATATCAGAGAAGCCATTAAGGTCATAAACGCAAGAAAATCAATATGTATTGACACCATTTCCCTAAACGATACGGTCTATGCTTCAATCGCTGGAATAGGTTTTGATGCCCTTGTCGCCAAAGAGTTTTCCAAATCACGGACACGAGGTTTTAACTCATATTTTCAGATAGTTGCCTCTCACTATACGATGTATAAATCGTGTAACTACCGACTTCATATTGACGGAATGAAGCATCGGACTAAGGCTTTGTTCATTTGTTTTGCCAACTCTAACCAATTTGGTTACAATACAGTCGTTGCTCCCTCTGCAAGCCTCACTGACGGATATATGGACGTCATTTGTGTTAAGAAAATCCCGTTTGTGCTCCTTCCTTTTGTTGCTTCAATGTTGTTTATCAAGCTTTTTGAGCAATCACCATACGTTACAGCCTTCAAAGCCAAAGAAGTAATAGTCCAAAATGAAGGAATAGCCGCCGTAAATATTGATGGAGATTACTCCGAGCAAGAAGGAGACTTACGATTGAAGATAATAGAGAAAAACCTTAATGTTATAACGCCATAAGTCAATGAAAGACAAGAATAAAAATGCCATTGGAATAGTCTATTCCACCGATAAAAATTTCCAATATCAACATTCAGAACAACAGGAGCAAGAAACGCTGCCACCAAACCAGCAAACGCTTTACGTACAGTTAGATAAAAAACAACGGGGCGGCAAAAAAGTAACGCTAATCACAGGCTTCGTTGGCACAGATGAAGATTTGACGGCATTGAGTAAAGAACTGAAAGCAAAATGTGGCGTAGGTGGTGCGTGCAAAGACGGAGAAATTTTGATACAGGGCGACTTTGTTACACGCATTCAAGAACTTCTGACAACAAAAGGCTATAAAACCAAACGCAAAGGCGGATAAAAACGCAATAATTTTTCACATAATTTATACCAATTAGTGATTTGACACACCAATACGCAGGGGCGAATGATTATTCGCCCCTTTTATTTTTACGAAACTTTCATTTAACTTTCTGAAACGCTGTTATAACTTACCTTAACAGCGTTTTATTTTTACGAAGTGACGTTTAAAATTCGGTAGGTATATACCAAACGTTCGGTAGGTATATACCTATTGCTCGTTTGGTATATACCAAATTTTCGTTTGCTATATACCTACCGAATTTTTGGTATATACCTACCGAATTTAAAGTGGCGTTTTGTAGAAATGAAATGGACTTCGGTTGAAATGAAACGGAGTTATTTTAAAATATGTCTTTGACCGGCGACTTTGGCACGGAGTTTGCTTATTGTTTTATAGCAAAATGAAAGTTTATAGTTTTATACTTGTGTATTCAAACAATAAGTAGTAATTTTGCAGCCTCAAAAAAGTGATATATGGTAGGTATAAATAAAAAAAATAAATAATATTAACTAAAAAATTTAAAGTCATGAAAAAATTAGCTTTAACATCACTACTTGCTTTTGCAGTAGTATTCGGAGCAAATGCTCAGAGCAAGCAACCTGCTGCTCAACCAGTGAAAAATACTGGTGCTCAGGCAGAAATTAAGTTTGAAAAGTTGGAACACAACTATGGTACAGTTAAAAAAGGTGGTGACGGCACTTGCCAATTCACTTATACCAACGTAGGTAAAGCACCTTTGGTTATCTCAGATGCTCGTTCTTCGTGCGGTTGTACTGTTCCTGTTGTTTCAAAAGAACCTCTTATGCCGGGACAATCAGCAACTCTTACGGTGAAGTATAACACTAACAACATGGGACCTATCAACAAGTCGGTTACTGTTACTTCTAATGCCGTTAGCGACAAGGTAACTCTCAAAATTGCTGGAAACGTAGTTGCGGAATAAATTAATTAAGAAAAAATAATGCCACAACTATCAAAGAAAGCAGAGACTTTGCCCGCATCTGCAATAAGGAAACTCGTTCCTTATGCAGATGCGGCAAAGCTTAAAGGGATAAAGATATATCACCTTAACATTGGACAGCCCGATATTGAAACACCTGTTGAAGCAGTTGATGTCTTGCGTCACGCTGATATGAAAATAGTAGAATATACTAATTCGGCAGGAAATCTTTCGTACAGAAAGAAGCTATGTGAGTATTATGCAAAGCACAATATCAACATTACGTCCGAAGATATAATTGTTACTAATGGTGGGTCTGAGGCTTTGCAGTTTGCATTTACCGTTTGCCTTAATCCGGGGGATGAAGTGCTTATTCCAGAACCTTATTATACCAATTACAACTCTTTTGCCATACAAACAGACACAGTCATTAAGACCATTCCTTCATATATAGAGAATGGTTTTGCTCTGCCTCCCATTGAGGATTTTGAGAAAGCAATAACTGAAAAGACAAAGGCAATAATGGTTTGTAATCCTAACAATCCTACGGGTTATCTTTACTCAAAGGAAGAGCTTCAAACCCTTGCTGCATTGGCAAAAAAGCATGATTTGTTTTTGTTTGCTGATGAGGTTTATAGAGAGTTTTGTTATGATGGGAAGAAGCATTTTTCGGTTATGGAGTTGGACGATATTAGTCAAAACGTAATCTTGCTTGATTCTGTTTCAAAACGCTATTCAGCTTGCGGTGCAAGAGTTGGAACGTTTATCAGTAAGAATAAAAACTTGGTAGCGGCTGCTATGCGTATGGCTCAGGCTCGGTTATGTCCTCCTTACTTTGGGCAGATTTTTGCTGAAGCTGCAGTTGATACACCCAATAGTTACTTTGAAAAGGTGGCAAAAGAGTATGATTTAAGACGCAGAACGTTAGTGGAAGAGGTTAATAAAATTGAAGGCTGCTTTTGTCCTATGCCAACAGGAGCTTTCTACACTATGATACAACTTCCGATTGACGATAGTGATAAGTTTTGCTTATGGTTGTTGCAAGAGTTTAACTACAATGGTGAGACGGTTATGCTTGCCCCTGCAACAGGCTTTTATTCCAATCCAGAAAAGGGGAGAAAGCAAGCACGAATAACTTACTGCTTAAAAGTAGATGACTTAAAGGCTGCTTGCAAATGTCTATCCGAAGCCTTGAAGGTTTATCCCGGTAGGACAAACAAATAAAACAGGCAAAGTTTAGCTTACTAAAAGAGCCCGATGATTTTTTTCATCGGGCTCTTTGTTTGTTATATTACCTTCATATTTTCTATAGCAACCTTATAGCGTTAGATTGTTAAGCCCATTACGTACAGCTATTATTTCTTTCTGATTACTCACTGCATAATCATATTCGGATATAGTTGCAACGCCTCCCATTGAAACATCATTGTTACGAAAGAGCATTGAGCTGTGTTTGGTCTGTTTGGCGGAAAGATGATATTGTGTTATTGCTGTTTTGTGATAAATTTCGGCAACATTGTTGCTGTTTATGCCACTGCCAACCATTATTTCTATTGTTTTACTGGCTTTTGCTTGTATTAACTTTAAGGTTTCAAGAGAATCTATAGCCTTTTGATTACCTCCAGATGTTAAAATCCTATCACAACCACACCATATTACATCGTCCATAGCCCTGAAAATATCCTTGCTCATATCTATTGCCCTATGAAAACAGGTTTGTAAGCCTTTAGCAGCTTGCACCAATTCAACCGTTCGCTCTTTATCCACATTGCCGTCTGACAAAAGAATGCCGAAGACAACACCCCTGACACCGACTTGCTGACAGTAGGCAATATCTGCTTTCATTGCTTGAAAATCTTCATCGCAATAGCAGAAGTCTCCACCACGAGGGCGTATCATAACCATAACATCACCCGAAAATATTTCTTTTGCCTTTGCTATCACACCATAAGACGGAGTTAAGCCCCCTTCAATGAGAGATGAACATAACTCTATCCTGTTGGCATGTGCTTCATTAGCAGCACATACAGAGTCAAGATTAGCACAACAAACTTCAACAACAAAGGGATTCTTCATAAGAAAAAAGTATTAGAATTATTGGTGGCAAAAGTACAAAACTTTGAGCAATTAGTAGTATTTAGTAAAAAATGCTTACCTTTGCAACACAAAACATAACGATAAATGACACAAGAAGAAAAATTAAAAGACTTTCGTCAAAGAGCAGATGCTCTGAGGAGGTTTCTTTGACGTTGATGCAAGACTTAAAGAAATTGAGGCGGAAGAGGCTTTAACTCAGAAGGAAGACTTTTGGCAAGACACCAAACAAGCGGAACGAACCTTGCGACAGATAAGCGAAAAGAAGTCTTGGACGATTGCCTTTGACAAAGTGAATACTTCGTTGGAGGATTTGAAAGTATGGTTTGAGTTTCTTGCACAAGGTGAGTGTTCGGCAGAAGATATTGATGTGCATTTGAACGAAACAGAGCAGCTGATAATAGATTTGGAATTTAAGAATATGCTTCGCAATGAAGAAGACAAACTATCAGCAATAATAGAAATCAATTCGGGAGCAGGTGGCACTGAAAGCTGCGATTGGGCTGCAATGTTGATGAGAATGTATCTTCGTTGGGCGGAACGTAACGACTTTAAGGCGTCTGTGATTGACGTTGTGGAGGGAGATGTTGCAGGTATAAAAAGTGCTAATCTTGAAATAGAGGGTAGCTTTGTTTATGGATACTTAAAGGGTGAAAGCGGAGTACATCGGTTAGTTCGTCTGTCGCCTTTTGACACTGCAAACAAACGACATACCTCCTTCGCATCCGTCTATGCCTATCCCATAATTGACGATAATATTGAAATAACTATCAACCCTGCCGACATAGAATGGGATACATATCGTTCCTCTGGTCCCGGTGGGCAGAACGTCAATAAGGTTGAAACAGCCGTCAGGTTACATTACAAACCCGCCAACATAATCATTGAATGCCAGCAAACCCGGTCGCAATTACAGAACAGAGAAAAGGCTATGCAGATGTTGAAATCGCAACTTTACGAGATAGAATTGCGAAAGAAACGGGAGAAAATAGCAGAAATAGAAGGCAGTAAAAAGAAAATAGAGTGGGGGTCTCAGATAAGAAATTACGTCCTTCACCCTTACAAATTGGTCAAAGACGTTCGCACCAACCACGAAACATCAGACACAACAGCCGTTTTAGATGGCGAATTGGACTCTTTCATTAAGGCATACCTTATGGAGTTTGGCTCTATGTAAGTTTTATTTGCTTGCCCTATTTTAACAAAAGAAGCCCGATTAACTTAATAATCGGGCTTCTTTTTGTTGAATTACTATCTGTTTAATATCCTATCAGCCAAGTCCTGCTTGTTATAAAGAAAAAATAAACCAATACTGATAGTTAGCAATAAAACATAAGGATGAACGTCTTTCATAAAGTCTCTAACACTGTCAATATATGATAAGAAGAAATATGTTATGAAATACGCCATAAAAATATAAAATATCTTTACGAACACTTTTCTACTTTTATTAAATAACAATGTTAATGCCTCCGTGTCATTATTTACCTTACTTATTTGCTTTGCAAGATAGATATAAGAAACAAATTTTGGCAATAAGACAGCTACTCCTGTAAGTATTATAAAAGGGGTCGTTTCCATATTTTATGAATTTTTACAAGTTTTATACTCCGCAGCAGTATTATCACAATGTGCTTTTTTTGCTTTCTTTTCCAAAAGATAAAACGTCATTGCTGCCGCCGAAAGGTAGATATTAGTCATTGCGGCAATGCTAAAATCTTTACCAATGAGAATCCATGCAATTAAGATTACAAAATAAGCTGATATGCCAGCTATCGCCTTCGGTCGTTTTTTCAATAAAGATTGGGTTAAAGCCAAGACAATAGATAATAATAGTGGCACAAGCGATAACAAAAATGTTTGCAGGTAATCGTTTCCTTCACTGGAAGTAAGTCTTACGATAGTGTAAGCCGTAGAAACGCCATATACAAAGTTGATAAAGTAATTGATTGCTCTTTTCATTGATTATATTTGATATTTGAAGCGACAAAAGTACATATTTTTTTTGAATTAGCAAAATATTGTGATAATTTCCTTTGTGAATATGTGAGAGCAATGTCTGCCTACCCCAAAGCAAGATAGGGTAAGCAAGCCTTATCCTCACAAAATTAGCATTCGTTTTATTATTGTTTTGCTTTACTTTCACCAAATGCTGTTTTAACTTGACGAAGCAGCATTTCATTTTGCCCAAACGCCACTTTAAATTCGGTAGGTATATAGCAAACGTTCATTTGGTATATACCTATCGCTCGTTTGGTATATACCAAATTTTCGTTTGCTATATACCTACCGAATTTTTGGTATATACCTACCGAATTTTAAACGCCACTTCAGCAAAATGAAACGGCACTCTGCTAAGTTATAATGGCGTTTGGATAAAATGAAACAGCCTTTCGCTGAATTGAAACGAAAGGCTATTGAAATATAATGTGCTTTGGGTGGCTTATTCGGGGAGAGGAATGTCTTTGATTTTGGTGTTGAGAGTCGGATGTATGAAGTCGGGGAGGATTTCTTTTAAGGGGATTAAGACAAAGCTTCGTTGGCAGATAAGAGGGTGGGGGATAAGCAGTTCAGAAGTTTCTATCGTCAGGTTGTTGTAAAACAAAATGTCAATGTCAATGGTGCGTGATTGGTATGTTTTGGCATTGGAACGAATTCTTCCCAGCGTTTGCTCTATTTGAAGGCAGATTGACAGGGCTTCAGAAGGGTTTTTGTCGGTATCAATGACTATAACAGAGTTGAGAAATTGAGTCTTGGCTTCAAATCCCCAAGGTTTTGTCTCTATGATAGAGGACTTTGCTATGATTTTTCCTAAGCATTGCTCCAATAAAACATAGGCTTTCTGCAGATTTTCCGCTCTTTTGCCCAAATTACTTCCTAATGATAGAACTATTTTCATTGATTGATAAGTAAAAAGCGACTGATTTGTTGAAACCAATCGCTTATCGTTGTAGCGGGGGCAGGATTCGAACCTACGACCTTCGGGTTATGAGCCCGACGAGCTGCCTCTGCTCCACCCCGCATCTTATTTTTGAGAGTGCAAAGGTACAACAAATATGCTTATCTACCAAACTTTTAGCGATATTTCTTTGTTTTAGTAAAATTAAGTACTTGATTTATAGCTCAGAATGCTTAACTCTCTCTATGTCTCTTCTTTCCTTTTTGGTAGGTCTGCCAATGCCTTTATCACGTTTTTCAAAGGCATATTTACGAATTAAAACCTGTTGGTCGTAGTCCGTTTGTGGCGTTAAATCTTCAATAAAATCTGAAACTAATTTGGCAGAAACACGACCGCTTAAAAGGTTTTTGACCTTTATTGTTTTATGAAATTGTTCTATATTTATGGTATAAACTTCGCCTACTTTGACCTCACGAGAGGGTTTGACGACCGTTTCGCCGCATTTAACCTTGCCGAGCCGACAAGCGTCAGCTGCCAAAGTCCGAGTTTTGTAAAGCCGAACTGCCCAAAGGAACTTGTCTATTCGGATAGCGTCAGGCATTGTTTATTGGTTTTTATCCCTGAAATATATCGTCATTGGAACGCCGCAGAAGTTAAAACTCTCCCTCAATTTATTCTCCACAAAACGTTTATAGTCATCTCTGACATACTGAGGTAAGTTGCAATAAAAGACAAACTGAGGGTAGGCTGTTTTGAGTTGCATAACGTATTTAATTTTTACGTATTTGCCTTTGTAGGCTGGGGGAGGGTTCTGCTCTTTGACTATTGGCAGCATTAGTTCGTTTAGTTTAGAGGTAGGGATTTGTTGTTGGCGTGATTCATAAACCTGCTTCGCCGTCTCCAAAACCTTAAAGATACGTTGCTTATTGGTAACCGAAGTGAAGATGATAGGCACATCAGTAAAAGGAGCAATCTTATCTCTTATACGACTCTCAAATTCTTTGTGCGTATTAGTTTCTTTTTCTATCAAATCCCACTTATTGACAACTATTACAATTCCTTTGTGGTTACGCTGTGCCAAAGCAAAGAGACTGATGTCCTGTGCCTCCAAACCTTCTTTGGCATCAATCATAAGAACACAAATATCAGCACTTTCAATACTGCGGATAGACCTCATAACAGAGTAAAATTCCACATCTTCTGTAACCTTTCCTTTCTTCCTAATACCCGCAGTGTCTATTATCATAAAGTCAAAGCCGAAAAGATTGTAACGAGTGTTAATAGAGTCCCGCGTAGTGCCTGAAATATTGGTAACAATGTTTCTATCTTGCCCAATCAAAGAGTTAATTAACGAAGATTTCCCTACATTAGGACGTCCTATAACGGCTATTTTGGGTAGGTTATCTGTTTCCTCTTCTATATTGTCGTTAGGAAAGCCTTCCACCAAAGCGTCTAATAATTCACCTGTTCCACTACCATTGATAGACGAAATGGCAAAAATATCACCTAAGCCAAGCGAATAAAACTCCAAATGGTCGTTAGCCCGCTGAGTATTGTCCGACTTATTTGCCACAACGAAGACTTGTTTTTCGGTATTCTTTCTTAGCATTTGGGCAACGTTTTCATCTAACGCCGTCAGCCCGTCTTTTACATCAACAAGAAAAAGTATCTTGTCCGCCTCGTCAATAGCCAGCTGCACCTGTTTGCGTATTTCACTTTCAAACTTGTCTTCACCGCCAACGATGTAGCCTCCTGTGTCAATGACGCTAAAAGTCTTGCCATTCCATGTTGAGTGTCCATAATGTCTGTCTCTTGTAACGCCTTCCTGTTCGTGAATAATGGCATTACGACTACCGATTAAGCGATTAAAAAGTGTTGATTTGCCGACATTGGGTCGTCCTACTATTGCAACAATGTTAGTCATAAGTTTATAATTTTGAGGGTGCAAAGGTACGATTTTCTTTTGAATAACCCGCTAAAAGCCACAGAAAAAGCCCGATAAAAGAAGTTAAATCATCGGGCTTTTATCTTAAGAAAGGCTTTTGTGTTACCTTTTCATCAACATACGGTACATTCGTACAACAGTAGGTATTGGCATTCCCACATGCTTTTTGAAACGAGACGCAGCAATAGCAATTAGAGTAATAACACCTAATACTATGCTGTATCCAAACAGGTCTTGCAGAGTGTATAGCAATGGCAAATTTTGTGATTGTTCTATATTTTCTCCGAGCAATGCAAGATGTTTTGTAAGCCCTCCACTCATAGCACGGGAATAAATTGCATCTCCAATGGGTGAAGCAATACCGGTGCGAATAAAGCCCAGTATGCAAATCACCTGAAAGTAATTTCTAAAACGAGCGGTAGCCTGTGCATAGACAGTTAGTGTTATGAAAACGACAACCTGTCCAAACCCACAACAAAACAATGGAAGGTAGAGCTTTTCTATATTAGTGTCAGGAGACATCAAAAAGTACATCATCACTGTGTAAAGCACAATGAAAGACATCCCAACAAATGTAACAAGTTTATGTGTCCATTTCAGGCGTGATATAGCGAACCATGAGAAAATTGCTCCAAATGCCATTCCTAAAAATTCAAACCATTTGAGTGAAACAGTATTTAGGGTATCAAAATGGAGAATAGCATTAGTAAAGGTATTCTGCAAGACCGTTTTTGTGGAAAGCAGGATACCCATCAGTAAAAATAACACCAGCAGGCTAAGTAGGTTTTTTGATTTGAATGCATCAACTTCCAAATATGGATGTCTAATATTGAATATTCTCCATATATTGAATGCCAATGCTAACGATGCTGTGCCTATTGCTATACGGATATATGCCGAATCAAGCCAATTAAATTGGTTACCATACTGCACAACAAAAATTAACGAAAGTATAAATGTACTCCACAAGACTAATCCTATCCAATCAACGCCGTAGAGTGGCATTTTGGGCATTGGGCAAAATGGACGCATTAACACATAGGCACACAAAATAACTATTAGCAGCAAGCCAATAGCTAAATGGTGTACATAACGCCAGTTGTAGTAATAGATAATGTGGGTACTTGCAATGTCAAAAATGTTAATCACACCGAGTACTACAAAAAATACCATTGAGAGAAACACAGCGTAGTTATGTGTAGGTGCCACTTTAGGTAAAACAGAGGAGAAACATTCAAAAGTACCAAATAGCCTTGCAAACCCAGCTATGAAACATAGTAGCACGAGTAATGGAGTGGAATGAACGTATGGCACAATGAGGTTACAAACTGCCAAGACTATTGCAGCCATTATCAGGCAAGTTTGGTTTGTGAAACGGAATTTCAAGCGAAATGCTATTGGAAAGTACATTGTCAATCCAATTAACATAGCATGGCTCATCATCTTTACGTCATTTGGTGTAATTGAAAGGCTACCTTCCATTTGGCTCATGGCTGTAAAATACATACCATTGGAAAATTGAAAGCAGGCTAAAAAGAACATGTAAATCCAAAAACGTAACGAATCTGGCACCCATTCCTTGAAGGACATAAAGCGAAACGGTTGGTTATTGTTTTGCATATCAATAGCGGACTGTGCATTCAACATTCATTCCCGAAGTTAATTGCGTGAGAATGGCTGCATCATTGTTTTTTGTAAAGAGAATTTTCACAGGAATGCGTTGTTCTACCTTTACGAAATTGCCTATAGAATGGTCAGGCGAAGCCGCTGAGTACTGTGCCCCAGAAGCATCAGAAATGGACGCAACAACACCTTCAAATTTGCGACCGGGAAAGGCATCTATTTTAACAACTACTTTGCTACCTACCAAAATATGCTGCATTTGAGTCTCTCTAAAATTTGCCACAACCCATTTACTATCGTTACTTACCACTGCAAGTAAATGCTTGCCCGGCATCACTAATTCTCCCTCCTGAATGGTTTTTCGCCCAATCTTTCCATCACATGGTGCAAGAATAACGGTGTATGATAGATTTAGTTTAGCTAATTCTAAAGCCGCTTCTGCTAATTTTATACCTGATGTGGTTTGGTCTAAACGCTGAGTCTGTTCGGTTTTGGCAAGAGAGGTAGATTGCTTTTGTAGCACCAGCATTTCATACTTGGCTTTCATAGCCTCATAGCTTGTTTTTACTCCATCGTACTGCTGTTGTGTAACCGCTCCCTCTGCTAATAATTTTTGATAACGCAGATAGTCTTTTTCCGCATTTTGAAGTAATACTCTCATTTCTTCAATCCCTGCATCTGATACAGAAAGATTATTCTGTGTCGTGTGGATGATGGTTGTCATAGCAGATTTTCCTGATATGGCTTTTTGGTAATCGGCTTCCGCTTGTGCTACACGCAGGCGAAATTCAGCATCTTCAATCAACATAAGAGTATCCCCCTTATGTACATACTGGAATTCGTCAAAGCACACCTTTTTTATAAACCCTTGTACGCGGCTTGACATCACAACCATATCACGATTGACATAAGCATTGTTGGTGTATTCACCGCCGATATGTACAAACAGTGAAGCAATCCATATCACGCCACATAATACCAGCGTAATAACAACAATATTGATAGTAAGTTTTTTATTTTTTTTGTTCATAATGATAAATTTATAAAGTTCCTGAAATATAAAGAAGTTTGTAATAATTAAATATAATATTTATTTGGGCATTGGTCAATTGGACTTCTGCCGATAATTGAGCGCTACTTGCGTCAAGCATATCTGTAATCAGTGCCATATCGTTTTTGTAACGATTACTGACAACAATATAGTTTTGATTGGCAAGTTCAACGCTTTTCTGCTGCGTGTTTAATTGTTCATAGGCTTCCAAATATTTGATAAAATATGCTTTTGTTGCCAACTCTATCTGTTCTTTGGCATCATCGTATTGCTCCATAGTCCGTTGAAGAGTGAATTTGCTACGATTAACCGCCTTTTTGGTTTGATATAACGAAGATAATTTGTAATTTAATCCAATGCCAATGTACCAATAATTCAGATTTTTATTGATTGGTGGCACTTCTATTGTAATTGGTCCATCCAAATGATTGCCTGCAATCAAAGCGAGCTTGGGTAACCGCTCTGATTTGATTATTTTATCCTGATGTTGATTGATTTCTACGGATAAAGATAACTGTTTCAATTCAGGCGAATTTTGATTGGCTGCATTTGTCCAATAGCTTTCATTTTCTCTAGTTAATATCTGCGAAAGCAAACTCTCATCTGGCTCAACCATAACATTGTTTGACAATCCTAAAGTAGTTGTTAGATTGTTGTTTAGTATTGCTATCGTGTTTTGAATCTGGGTTTTGGTAAGTTCCAAATTAGACAACAGCAGCTCATATCTGGTAATATCATTTTTCAAAACAATACCTTCACTTCCTCTTACTTGAATATCTTTCAAAACTTGCTTAGTTTGCTCAATATTCTTTTCATAAACTTGCAGCAGATTTTGCTGTTTAAACAAATCAAGATAATAACCTACTAACATAAAACGCACTTTGTTACGATTGGTTTCCATATCTAAGCGTGCGTTTTCTTCATTTAATTTTGCGATGGCAATATTGTTGGAAATTGCACCACCTGAATAAATTACCTGAGACACTGCTACAGAAAAACTATTTCCCAAATGCGGGATAGGGGCTTTTGTTGCATTTGAAAAATCTCTATCAAACAAAAAACCATCACCTAAATAACTAACCGATAAGGCGACATCTACCTCAGGCAAAAGCATAGTTTTAGCGACATTTACCGCCTCATGAGCCTCATTGATACCAGAAGTACTGGCTCGTAAAGTTTTACTGTTTTTGTCAGCAAGTGCAAACATTTCGTCTATAGACAAGACTTGCCGAACTTTTTCTTGGGCATCAGCGCCCTTTGGATATAATGTTGTACATAGCAACACTATAAGCAAATAAAATTTGTTCATTTTATTGGTTTATTAAAATTAAAAAATAGATTGATAATGCGGAAGGAATATAAAAAATATGCAACCTTTTTGGCAGCAATCCGCAATTAGTGGATGAAATTTATGGAATTCGCCATTCCCCTTCCCACTGATTTACAGGCTGGGATTTGATTCGGAAATTTAGAATCTTTAAGTCTGATTGTCTGTATCGTACGTTCATTTTTTATATGAGGCTATATACCTCATTTGAGGATGCAAAGGTACAAAAAAAAATGATAAGTTGTATCCAAATAATGTTTGTTGGCGCTAAAAATTGTCAAAACGATGTGCAAAATTGCCACTCAAAACAGGTGAAATAATTACATTTTAACAAGCGATAATTTACATAAAACACTCATTAGAAACAGCGAAATCCGACTAAAAAAGTAACGAAATTAAGGTTGAAAAAGCCAAATTTTCACTTAATTTTGACAAAATTTCACCTCATTTTTGCAAAAAAAATAATGATTTTCGCCAAACACCACTTCATCAGAACGAAGCGCCGTTTTAATTTTCTAAAGTGGCGTTTCGTGACGCTGAAACGCCGCTTTAATTTTGGCAAAAAGCACGAAAAAGGGGATAAAATACCATATCATCCCCATAAATCTACATATTGCATTATTGCAATAAGGTTACATAAAATTCATACAAAACAATCACATTCGCATCTCTAAAAAGAGATATTTTTTAATGAAATTTTGTTGCATTAAATCTGTAATTTGTGATGTTGTTTTTTGATATTGTGCTACCATAATCCTGTTTTTGTTTGAGAATGCAAAGGTACAAAATTTTCTTTTACGAAAATCAAAGGTTGGTAATAGTAGTTCATTTTGATAAAAATCAACAAATAATTTGGTCATTTCAAAAAATATTTGTACTTCTGCACCCTTAATTTTAATATTTAAATAAAATGAGAAAACTATTTTTAATTATGGCATTCGCCCTCGTGGGCTTGAGTGCAAAGGCTTATGATTTTTCCGCTGTGAATGATGACGGGAAAACAATTTATTACAAAATCACATCGGCAACTGCTCCGAGGACAGTAGCGGTAACCTATGATGTTAATGGTACTTATAGTGGAAGTGTTGTAATTCCTTCTTCCGTGGCGAATAATGGAAATACTTATTCTGTTACGTCAATGGGAAATTGGACTTTTCAATATTGTGCTCGTTTAACGTCAGTAACTATTGGTAACTCTGTTATGTCAATTGGAGAGTTATGTTTTTCTAGTTGTAGCGGTTTAACGTCAGTAACTATTGGTAATTCTGTTACGTCAATTGGAGAGGATGCTTTTCGTTATTGTCATGGTTTAACGTCAGTAACTATTCCTAATTCTGTAACGTCAATTGGAAATGCGGCTTTTGGTTGTTGCGGATTACAAAATATAATCAACAATTCACCAAATTTCAAGTTTGCATCCGCTGCTTCTGTTGGAACGGCACAAGTTCTTTTACCAGTCAGTCATACAAGTGATGATTTTAATTATGCTGCAGACAATCCTGTTGGTTGCTTGGCAACAGGACAATTAACTATTCCGAATTCTGTAATGGCAATTGGAGAAAGTGCTTTTCGTCAATGCAGTGGTTTAACGTCAGTAACTATTGGTAATTCTGTAGCGTCAATTGGACGTAGTGCTTTTTTTCAATGCAGTGGTTTAACGTCAGTAAATATTCCTAACTCTGTGACGTCAATTGGAGATTGGGCTTTTTCGGATTGCAGTGGTTTTACGTCAGTAACTATTGGTAATTCTGTTACGTCAATTGGAGAACATGCTTTTTATTTT
>JAISLH010000060.1 GCA_031260565.1 Bacteroidales bacterium | reverse complement strand
TTCGGTAGGTATATACCAAAAATTCGGTAGGTATATAGCAAACGAAAATTTGGTATATACCAAACGAGCAATAGGTATATACCTACCGAATTTTTGGTATATACCTACCGAATTTAAAGTGGCGTTTGGTGAAATTAAAACAGCGTTCTGCTAAGTTGTAATGGCGTTTGGTTGAGATGTATTGGTGGTTTGATGGCGTCAATTACATTCTTATCAAAATCGTAACAATATTGAGACCGATGTGTAACAATGTCAATATATTTTTGCAACGTGAAAAAAGAACAAATGTTTAACAAAAAAAAATTAGAACAATGAATCAGAAAAAAATTACAATCGCAGCATTAGCCCTTATGGCAATGGCTACAACAGGATTTGCACAGGTGAAAATTTCAGGCTATGTGCAGGGACAATTTCAGTACGGAGAGCCGAACGCAGCCCTCAAAGTAGGGACGGCAAACGACAACACAGACGAAGATTTCAATCGTATCGGTCTTCGCAGGGGCAGAGTTAAATTCACCGCCGAAAACGGCATTGCGTCAGGTGTCTTTCAACTTGACATAACTGAGAAAGGGCTTGGTATCAAGGACGCTTACCTGACCATTAAAGACAAATGGCAAGGTATAGTAGCAGTGAAGGCTGGTATCTTTGACAGACCTTTCGGTTATGAAATCTCTTATTCCTCTTCGCAAAGAGAATCCCCTGAACGCTCCACAATCTTTCAGACTCTTTTTCCAGACGAACGAGATTTGGGAGCAATGATTACCTTACAAGCTCCTTCTACTTCAGCTTGGAGTATCCTTAAATTAGAAGCAGGACTCTTCGCAGGTAATGGGATAAAGTTGGAGACAGATAATGAGAAAGACTTCATTGGTCATCTCTCTGCCAGCAAAAGCATAGATGATAACTTCAAATTTGGCGTGGGAGTCTCTTATTACAACGGCAAGGTTTATAAGAACGCAGAGCAATTTGTGAAAAGAGAATACTTTGGCTTCGATGCTCAGCTTGCAGTGATAAGTGTATTGGGTATGACTAAACTGCACGGCGAATATCTTTTCGGTTCGCAGCCCGGCAGCCGTACATCAAGCAAAAGTCCTAACGCTTCAACCTTACCTGCCGCCGACACATACAATTATATGAGAGACTTCGCAGGTGGATATGTTATGCTCGTGCAGGATTTCGGTACATTGCCTCTGTCTGCCGTTGTGAAGTATGACGTCTATGACCCGAATGCAAAATTGAAGGGGAACGACATCGGCTTAAATGATAGTGGTGTGGGTGATGTATCCTTTAATACACTTGGCTTTGGTTTGCTTTGGAGAGCTAACAGCAACATTCGTTTGCAGGCTTTTTATGAAATGGTTACCAATGAAAAGAGTAACAACCTTGCTAACTATGCAAGTGATAGAAAGGACAATGTCTTTACTTTAAGATTGCAGTATAAATTCTAAATAAACAAATCAGTAAATAAATAAAAGTTTAACAAAAAAAAGAAAAGAAACAATGAAAAAATCAATTTTAATCGCAGTAACGTTGCTAACGCTGGCAATGGGTGCAGACGCACAAAGAATCAAAGGCTCGGATACATCTTTACCTCTATCGCAGAAGGAAGCCGAAGAGTATATGAAAGCCAACACAGGTAAGACTGTCTCCGTAACAGGTGGCGGCAGTGGAGTAGGAATATCGGCTTTACTTGCAGGGACAACAGACATTGCTCAATCTTCCCGCAAGATAAAGTTTGACGAAAAGCAGAAGCTACAAGAGGCAGGTAAGACAGCCAATGAGGTAATCATTGCTTATGACGCTTTGGCTGTTGTTGTCAATCCTGCAAACAAGGTGGTCAATCTGACAAGAGAACAATTAGAAGGTATTTTCACAGGGAAGATAACTAATTGGAAACAGGTTGGTGGTGATGACTTGGCAATAGTGCCGTACTCTCGTGAGACATCTTCGGGGACTTATGAGTTCTTTAAGGAACACGTGATGAAGAACAAAAACTACAAAAGCGGTATTATGAGTATGCCAGCCACAGGTGCAATCATTCAATCTGTCAGTCAGACCAAAGGAGCAATAGGTTATGTAGGACTTGCTTACCTCAATAACAGTGTGAAGGCAGTTAAGGTATCCTACAACAAAGGCAAGACTTATACAGAGCCTTCGGTAGCCAATGCCAAAAACAAGACTTATCCTATTGTTCGTCCGTTGTATTATTACTATGAAAGCAAATCAAAGAGTAAGGTTCAATCTTTCATAGATTACATTCTCTCGGACAAGGGTCAGCAAATTGTAACAGAAGTCGGCTTTATAACCATTAAGTAAGTTAATATCTTATTCTACACAAAAGATGAAAAATATAAAGCGTATCGGCGAAATGGTTGTGAAAAGTGTCTTATCTTTAAGTGGAGCAATAACAACGATAGCCATTGTGCTAATTGTATTGTTCCTATTCAAAGAAGGCTTTGGTTTATTCGGCTCTCCAACTATTGAGAAAGGATACGCTTTATTTGTTAATGCAAGCAATGAAGTGAAGACTCTCAACGCTGAGCAGGTAAAGCAAATCTTTGATGAACAAATCACTTCTTGGAAAGATGTAGGAGGAAAGGACGATGAGATTATGCTCTTCCGTTTTGAAGAAATATTTAATCTTTATTCTGATGAGGAGTTAGGAGAAAACTATTCACTCTTACCTGATAAACTTGCTGAGGTGATAACAGAAAATCCAAACATAGTAGCCTTTCTGCCAAACAAATATTCTCCCACAGCATCGCAGGTCAAAAAACTTGAAGATAAAAACATTGCCTCAAGTGATTTCTTTTTTGGAAGAGAATGGATTCCCACTGCCACGCCGTCCCCTTTGTTTGGTATGTTACCTTTAATATTGGGGACGCTGCTGGTGAGTTTGGTTGCCGTAATGATAGCCTTGCCGATAGGGCTGGGCGTTGCAATTTACTTATCCGAGTTGGCAAATGAGAAAGTGAGAAAGGTACTTAAATCGGTCGTGGAGTTGCTGGCGGGAATACCATCTGTTGTTTATGGGTTCTTTGGCTTGGTTGTACTCGTTCCCATTGTGCAAAGCGTGTTTGGTTTGTCGGTTGGCGAGACTGCTTTTACAGCCAGCCTTATCCTTGCCATTATGGCGTTGCCTACTATTATTTCTGTTGCCGAAGATGCTTTAAGAAACACACCATTAGTGATGCGTGAAGCGTCTTTAGCTTTGGGTGCGACAAAGTGGCAAACGATTTATAAAGTTGTTGTTCCTTATTCAAAGTCTGGAATATTGGCGGCAGCAGTTCTTGGCATAGGAAGAGCAGTAGGTGAGACGATGGCAGTGCTTATGGTCAGTGGAAATGCGGCGGCAATACCTCATTCACTCTTTGAACCCGTCCGCACAATCCCTGCAACCATTGCCGCAGAGTTGGGAGAAGCACCGTCAGGAGGAACACATTATCAAGCTCTCTTTATGCTTGGTTGTATCCTCTTTGTGATAACAACTTTGGTAAGCATTTCTGCAGAAATCATAAGTAAAAAACAACATACAACGAAAGGGTTATAAGCTTTGAGATTAAAGTATTCAACATACAACTTAAACACTATAACTTTCAAGTTAAACACTATAGTTTTCAAGTTAAATACTATAGTTTTCAAGTTAAACACTATAGTTTTCAAGTTAAACACTATAGTTTCCAAGTTAAACACTATAGTTTTCAAGTTAAATACTATAGTTTCCAAGTTAAATACTATAGTTTCCAAGTTAAATACTATAGTTTCTAACCGAAAAGTTTTAATAATGAATAAATAAATAAATAAGAACATTATGCAAAGTGACTGGATTAAAAGAAAGGAAGCGGATTTATTGCTGCAAGCAGGAGCGAATGAGAAGTATTTTATTTCTCTTGGGTCTCAGTTTCCTTCAGCTGAGTTGCAACGTTTTAGGGCAGCAGTAACAGCATTTAGGACGGCGTTCGCAAAAACATCAGACAAGGGCACATCAACGAGTGCTGATGTGGCGGCTAAAAACAATGCAAAAAAAGCGTTAATCGCTATAATGCGAGAGTTTTACAACAGGTATGTTATCGGCAGTCCGACAATGACGAATGAGCAGCGGGAAACGTATGAATATCCTATCCACGACACTGAGCCAACGCCTGTGCCAGTGCCAGATACGCCGCCAGATTTGTGGATAGATATTTCGTTAAGTGATTATCATCTCTTGCATTTCGGCAAATTTAACACGAGTGGAAAGATAACTCGCGGCTTGCCAAAAGGTGCTCACGGTGT
>JAISLH010000011.1 GCA_031260565.1 Bacteroidales bacterium | reverse complement strand
AACGCCGCTTTAGGAAAATGAGGCAGAGTTTGGTTAAATCAAGGCTATTTTTTTTACAAAATTATACTAAAAGTGCCTGTCCTCAAAAAGTGATTTATATCCATAAAAAGTAGAGAGAAATTTATTATTTTGCCATTTTTGACAGCAAATTTCCACAAATCTATCACCAAAATATAAAATAATTGTTCTTATAGACTGAACTTATGAGCAAATAAGGCACTATTATAAAAAGAAAGTGTAATTTTGCAGCATTATTTTTTAAGAACAACTAACTAAAATATGAATATAATTATTGCAGGAGACGGAGAAGTAGGGTTTCATTTGGCAAAGAGTCTGTCAAAAGTACGCCACAACATAACGGTTGTTGATCCAAATTCCGAATTGCTTACAATGCTACAGGCGGAAGCCGATTTGATGACCATAACCGGCAGTTCTACATCGCTAAAAACATTAAAGGAAGCAGGGGTTACCTCTTGCGACCTGCTAATATCCGTTCTGCACGAGGAGAGCATTAACATTATGACCTGCATTTTGGGTAAGAGACTTGGGGCTAAGAGAACTATTGCCCGCATCAGCTCCATTGAGTATCTTGATGGGGACAATAAACAAATATTTAAGGCATTAGGCGTTGATGAAATAGTATCTCCCGAACGCATTGCGGCAAAAGAAATAACCAATTTGCTCACTCGCACTACGGCAACCGAGATTTTTGATTTTGCAAATGGCTTATTGAGCGTTTATATGATGAGAATAGGCTCGGCAGCCTTAGTTTTGGGCAAGACATTGGCAGAGATAAATCAGTTATACCCGGACATTGAAGCTCGTATTGTTTGCATTATCCGCAATGGAAAGACCATTATACCTGACGGAAACGAGCGATACTGCAAAGGAGACCTCATTTACCTGATAGCCAAATCAACATCGCTTGAAAAGATAAATGAATTGGGCGGAAGGAAGGACTTTAACATCAAAACCGCAATAATAGTTGGTGGGGGCAGAATAGCAAGGCGTGCTGCTTTTAATTTACAAAACGACATCAGTCTCAAAATAATAGAAAAGAATAGAGACCGCTGCTTTGACCTGACTAACATCTTATCAAACACAATGATTATAAACGGAGACGGAAACGATATTTCACTGCTGACAGAAGAGGGTATTGAAAACACTGATGCCTTTATTGCCCTCACCGAATCAACAGAGACCAATATCTTGTCTTGCCTCCACGCTCACAAACACGGAGTTAAAAAGACCATAGCCCTTGTGGAAAATATTAGTTACATAGACGTTTCACAGGATATAGGCATTGACACCATTATAAACAAAAAGCTGATTACCGCAAGTTATATTGCTCGTTTCACTCTGGCAGCTAACGTTACCACAGCAAAGTGGCTCGCCGGCATCAATGCAGAGGTGATAGAGATTTTGGCAAAAGAGAAGTCCAGTGTTACCAAAGCCAAAGTCAGAGATTTGAATGTGCCTTACGGAGCAAGCATTGGCGGTGTCATTAGGAACAATCAGGCGTATATAACCAACGGAGACTTTCGGATAGAGGCGGGAGACAAGGTTATTGTCTTCACTGTACCCGAAGCAGCTGCCAAAATGGTCAAACTTTTCAACTAAACACTCGCAATATTGTTATGATTTAGCCTCATCACGTACTCTATTTTCATAACAAAACCTTAAAGGAATAATCCGAAATGATTATTCCCTTTTTTATGCATGCCCTTCGCCAAAATGAAACGCCGCTTCAAGAAATTAAAGTAGCATTTTGCTTGGGCGTTGCTTGGTATCTGAAAAATTATTTGTACTTTTGCAGCCTTAAAATAAATTATTTTCGAATTTAATCTTTGAAAAAATGAAACGATTAACGACAACATTATTCGCCCTTGCCTCACCTGCGTTGGTCTTGGCAAGCGAAGCGGATTTGAAAGTGCCTCAAGCTATCCACGAATTTGGGATTTTGCATTGGGGCTTTTTTATTGCCATTCTCGGTTTGGCATTTGGGTTTTATCACTTTGTGAAAGTAAGGAAACTGCCTGCTCACAAGTCTATGTTAGACATAGCAAAGGTGATTTACAAAACCTGTTCTACGTATCTCAGACAGCAGGGTAAGTTTCTTGCAATCCTGTTTATCTTCATTGGTATAGCAGTAGCAGGTTACTTTGGGTTTTTAACAAAAGGCGAAAATGGCGAAGGGTTTGGCATAGGTGGCGTTTTACTCATCTTGCTTTGGACGGTCATCGGTATTTTGGGTTCTTATGGCGTTGCCGCTTATGGAATCAGGATGAATACTCTTGCCAATTCACGTATGGCTTTTGCGTCTCTGAAACGTAATCCTTTGAGTTTGTTGAATATTCCTTTGAATGCAGGAATGAGTATTGGCGTTGTGCTGATATGTGTTGAGCTATTTTTGATGTTAGTTATTCTTTTGCTGATGCCTTATGAGCTTGCAGGGGCATGCTTCATTGGTTTTGCTATCGGGGAAAGTTTAGGTGCTTCGGCGTTACGAATAGCTGGAGGTATTTTTACTAAGATTGCCGACATTGGTTCGGATTTGATGAAAGTGGTCTTTAAGATTGGTGAAGACGACCCTCGTAATCCGGGTGTTATTGCCGATTGTACGGGTGATAATGCAGGAGATTCGGTTGGTCCTACTGCCGATGGCTTTGAGACTTATGGTGTAACAGGTGTGGCTTTGGTGTCTTTCATTCTACTGGCTATTAAGGATATTGAAATACAGCGTGAGTTGCTGGTCTGGATATTTACTATGAGAATACTTGGCGTTGTAACTTCTATTGTCTCTTTTTGGATTAACAACTTCATATCAAAAATCAAGTACGGCAAGCAGGACGAACTTGACTTCGAAAAGCCTTTGACCTCTTTGGTATGGATAACTTCTATCCTCTCTATCGTCTCTACCTTCGTTACTTCTTATGTAATGATAGGTGATTTGGGAGGTAATACTACTCTTTGGTGGGTGCTGTCCCTTATAATCTCGTGCGGCACGTTGGGAGCAGCTGTTATACCTGAAATAACAAAACTTTTCACCTCTCCAAAGTCAGCTCATGTGAAAGAAATAGTAAAGGCTTCGGAAGAGGGAGGAGCGTCTTTGAACATTCTTTCAGGTTTTGTTGCCGGTAATTTCTCTGCGTTCTGGACAGGGTTGGTCTTTGTGTTGTTGATGTTCTTTGCTTACACTCAAAGCGGAGCGTTGGGCGACATAATGGCTTATCCATCAATTTTTGCCTTTGGTTTAGTTGCATTTGGTATGCTTGGAATGGGACCTGTTACGATAGCTGTTGATAGTTATGGACCTGTAACAGACAATGCTCAAAGTGTGTATGAACTTTCTATGATTGAAGATATAGATGACATAGATAAGGAAATAGAAAGCGACTTTGGCTTCAAACCTGACTGGGAAAAGAGCAAATATTATTTGGAAGCAAACGATGGAGCAGGTAATACATTCAAAGCAACCGCCAAGCCGGTACTTATAGGTACGGCAGTGGTAGGAGCAACGACAATGATATTCTCTTTAATATTGATGATAAAAAACACTCTCGGCATAGTGCCTGAAACTATTTTGAATATACTTAATCCTTATACTATTTTGGGCTTTCTTTTGGGTGGTTGCGTTGTTTATTGGTTCACAGGAGCCTCAACACAAGCCGTTACCACAGGGGCTTATCGTGCCGTAGAGTACATAAAAAAACATATAAACCTTGATCCTGACGCTCCAAAGAAAGCAGATGAAAGCAAGTCTATAGAAGTTGTTAAAATCTGTACTCAATATGCTCAAAAGGGAATGCTTAATATCTTTATCGCTATCTTCTTCTTCGCCTTGGGTATCGCTTGTCTGTCTTCGCCTTCGGGGATTGGCGGCAACGATGCCATATCTTTATTTGTAAGTTATCTGATTTCCATAGCCTTGTTTGGCTTATTCCAAGCTGTCTTTATGGCTAACGCAGGCGGAAGTTGGGACAATGCAAAGAAGGTTGTTGAAGTTGATATGCAGGCAAAAGGAACTCCTTTGCACGATGCGGTGGTTGTCGGCGACACGGTGGGTGACCCTTTCAAGGATACATCATCAGTAGCTCTTAACCCTATCATTAAATTTACTACACTCTTCGGCTTATTGGCAATGGAGATAGCAATAAGTGCATCTTTCAAAGGCGTTGCTCCTTATTTTGGGATAGCCTTTTTCCTTGTTGCAGTCTATTTTGTTTATCGCTCGTTCTACAAAATGAGAATAAATAGAAAAGGGTAAAGTATTTATCACACTACGGCGTTATAGTAAATATACAAACTAAATATATAAAGAAATGAAAAAACTAATGTTAGTAGCCTTATTGGCTTTTTCAACCTTGTCTTACGGACAGACAAACAAAGGATGGTATGCAGATTACGCCATTCAATTCTCTTTTATTAGCCATACCGATGGAATAGACAATTACTTTAAGCAGGTGTATCCTGATTACAAGTCGGGTGGATTTCTTAATGGTAGCTTTGGTATTTCTGTGGGATATAAAATAGTACCGCAAAAATTTGGCGTTGCTGTGGATATTTTTGCAAATGGAGGAAGTCCTTTCTCTAATTACAAGAGAGAGCAAAGTAAAAGTTTATCTTCTGGGATGATTGCTATTGTTGCCGAGTATTCCTTTTTGAATAAGGAATATTGGTCTTTGTCTGCAAAAGTAGGAATAGGAACAGAAGGTATGAACTTCTTTTATTCCCGTAAAGAACCCATTGATATGTTTGCTGCCGAATTTTATAATGTGTATATACCTGTTGGCTTAACTTTTTGGATTCATAGTAGTAGTGAAGCAAGACATGCTTTGGGACTATACGCTCAATACAATATTCCTGTTGTCAAAGGCAAGGCTTACGTAAAGGGAGTAGATGCAAAACTTGAAGGTGTGCCTAATGTGATGAGCAATAGTTTGGCAATAGGCATCAAAGGTAGGATTAGCAAAAGATAGCAATCGGCTACAATTTAACTTATTTCAATTTATCAAAGCAGCCTTTCGGTAACAATGAAAGGCTGCTTTATTTTTGCTAAATGGCGTTTGGCAAGACTCAAATAACAATTAAATTTTGCCAATTCAAAAAAACATTGTACTTTTGCAGGGTTAAAAAACTATTTATTATTATGAACAATAGAGTATTTTTATTATTAGTTGCGGTTTGTATCCTCTTTGTAGCCTGCAAGCCACGCCCTCAAAAAGAAGAAACAGTGATTGAAAAACCGGAAATAGAAGTTAAAGATGGCAAACTTTCGGCTGAGGTTCTTTGGTCTTTCGGTCGTATAGGTGAAGTAGCGGTTTCTCCTGACGGGAAAAAGGTTCTTTATAGCCTGACGTATTACAGCATAAAGGAGAACAAAGGCAACACTGAACTTTACACTATGAACGTAGATGGTTCTGATGTTAAGCGTTTAACAACGAGTAAGTCAAGCGAAATGAATGCTGTCTGGAATCCAAAAGGTGATAAGATAGGTTTTATTTACACTGACTCAAACGGGGTAAATATTTTTGAAATGAACCCTGACGGCACAGACAAAATACAGATTAGTGATTTCAAAGAAGGAGATTTAGAAGCCTTTTCATACTCACCTGACGGAAAGAAAATTCTCTATATAAGAGCTTTGCCAAAGACTGACAAATACGCCAAGTTGAAAGAAGGATTAGATAAAACGACAGGAAGAATCAATGACGATTTAGCTTACAGGCACTGGGATGGCTGGGTTGATAACGTACCTCAACCTTTTGTTGCAAACTTTGACGGCAAGAAGTTATCAGAAGGAATAAATCTTTTAGCGGGTACAGAGTTTGAATCACCAATGCGTCCTTGGGGTGGAATGGAGCAGTTGGCTTGGTCACCCGATTCAAAATCCATTGCTTACACCTGTCGTAAGAAAGTCGGTAAAGAATATGCTTTTTCCACAAATTCCGACATCTATCTTTACAATTTAGAGAGCAAATTGACGGAGAATATAAGCAAAGGTATGATGGGTTATGACCAAAATCCTGTTTTCTCACCTGACGGAAAGTTATTGGCTTGGGAGAGTATGGAACGAGACGGCTATGAAGCAGATAAGATACGTTTAATGGTTTGTAATCTTACCACAAAAGAGATAAAAGATTATAGCAAAGACTTTGACCAAAACTGCAATGGCTTAAGATTTTCAAATGACAGCCGAAGCATTTATTTCATTTCAGATTTGCACGCAAAAGAGAATATCTATCGCCTGACGCTTGAAGATAACACAATAAAGGAAGTTACCAACACCACTCAGGATTATACAGGTATCAACTACATCGGTGGCAATTTGATTGTAGCTACTCAGATGAGCATATCACACCCTGCTGAAATATGGACTATCAACGAGCAAACAGGCAAACAAACCAAGATTTCCAAAGTCAATGATGACCTTATGGCAAAGGTAAAATGGGGAAAGGTTGAAGAACGCTGGCAAAAGACAACTGACGGCAAGGATATGCTGACGTGGGTTATCTATCCGCCGGATTTTGATTCCACTAAGAAGTATCCTACATTGCTTTATTGCGAAGGTGGTCCCCAAACAACCGTTAGTCAGTTTTGGTCTTATCGTTGGAACTTTCAGATAATGGCTTCACACGGCTATATCATTGTTGCCCCAAACAGAAGAGGCTTGCCGGGCTTTGGCACTAAATGGAACGAACAGATTAGCGGTGATTATGGCGGACAATGTATGAAAGACTATCTTGTGGCTATTGACGAGATGAGCAAAGAGCCATTTGTAGATAAGGAACACCTTGGAGCAGTTGGAGCAAGTTTTGGAGGCTTTTCTGTTTATTGGCTTGCGGGTCATCACGACAAACGTTTCAAATGCTTCATTGCCCACAACGGAATGTTCAATTTTGAGCAACAGTACTTGGAAACAGAAGAGATGTGGTTTGAAGAATGGGATTTAGGTGGAGCATACTGGGTTAATAATCCAAAGACAAAACACAGCTACGCCAACTCTCCACATAAATTTGTGGATAAATGGGATACGCCTCTACTTGTCATACATTCAGAAAACGATTATCGCATTGTTGCTTCACAGGGTATGGCTGCCTATAACGCTGCTATCATAAGAGGCATACCAGCTCGTTATCTATACTTTCCTGATGAAAGTCATTGGGTTTTGAAGCCTCAAAATGGAGTGCTTTGGCAGCGAAATTTCTTTGATTGGTTAGATATGTGGCTAAAGAAAAAATAAACTATAAACAATAGAGTTAAATAAACAAACATAATAGAAAATGGAAATAATAGGAAAGTTAATTAAGATTTTGCCTGAACAAAGCGGGCAATCAGAAAGAGGAACATGGGTAAGAGGCGGTTTTGTGATTGAAACAGACGAGCAGTTCCCAAAACAAGTATCATTCACACTTTTTGGCGAAGAAAGAGTAAGGTCTATCAAGTCAATAGCTATCAATAGTCAGATAAGGGTAAGTTTTTCTCCCGAATCAAGAGAGTTTAACGAGCGTTGGTATACAGACCTGCGTTGCTTCAAAATAGAGACTTTCAACCCTGTAATGTCTAATGATTTTGTTCAAACCAACAACCCATACCCTCAAAGCCCAGCATCATATCCCGTAAATAACGCCGCTGCACCTCAAAATAATTTTGTTGCCCCAGCACCTGCTCCTACTTACGAAGAAGGCAACTTCAACCAGCAGGCAACGGAAGATGACGACCTGCCGTTCTAACCTGTAATTATATAATACAAAGCGGCTATGAATAAAAAGGTAAGCATCTTAATTCCTGCTTACAATGAGGAGAAAGTACTACATCTGTTGTATTTAAGACTTAAGACACTCATCAACTCCCTGCCTCAATATGACTGGGAGTTGATGTTTGTCAATGACGGAAGCCGCGACAACACCCTTGCTGTGTTGTATAGTCTGCGAAAAGAAGACCCAAGAGTTAATATAATTGATCTCTCCCGCAACTATGGCAAAGAGATTGCTATGCTTGCAGGCTTTGATTATGTCAGCGGCGACTGTGCTATTATTATTGACGCCGACCTGCAAGACCCTCCTGAGCTTATAACTCAAATGTTGCAATACTGGGAAGAAGGTTATGACGATGTCTATGCTAAGAGACGCTCACGTAAGGGCGAATCGTTTATTAAAAAGCGTACGTCAGCATGGTTCTACAAGATTTTACAGCATACAACCAAGATTACAATACAATTAGATACTGGGGATTTCCGACTTCTTGACCGCTCTTGCATAGAAGCCTTGCGACAAATCCGCGAAAGTAGCCGCTACACCAAAGGAATGTTCAGCTGGATTGGATATAAAAAGAAGGAAATTCTCTATGACCGAGACCCAAGAGCCGCCGGCGAAACGAAATGGAATTACCTCAAACTGCTATCTTTGGCAGTGGAAGGTATAACATCTTTCACCACTGCTCCGCTACGTATTTCTACTTTTATCGGAGTTCTTGTCTCCCTTTCGTCATTTGTTTATATGATATTCATACTAATTGACACTGTTTTCAACGGCAATCCGGTAGCAGGATACACTTCAACCGTTGTCATAGTCTTATTTTTGGGAGGCGTGCAGTTACTTTCGCTTGGGCTTTTAGGCGAATATATCTCAAGAATATTCGTAGAAACCAAGCAGCGACCTCCATACTTTATCCGCAGTTTCAACGAGAAAAAACTATAAACCTCCCAACATTCACCATACAAGAAGCAGGGATATTTTAATTTATCTCTGCTTTTTTTGTGTCTCTTCTCACATTCCAAACTTGTACTTAGCCTTTGTTAAACGGCAATAACATTTCATTTTTACTTAACCGCTTGTCACAAAAATAAAAACA
>JAISLH010000002.1 GCA_031260565.1 Bacteroidales bacterium | reverse complement strand
AAAAGGGTGTTTTTAATCTATTTTTTGACGAAATTTATGCTCAAAATGGCTGTTTGTAATGAGTGTTTTATGTAAATAAAGTGATAGAAAAATATAAGTTTTATGCAGTTTATGAAGGTGAAAATGTTACTTTATAAAATCAAAATGACGAATGGCGAAAGTGTTTGTCGGCAGGGTTAAATTCTACATTGAAAATAATTTACTACTTTTGCTGTCTGATTATATAGAAAAACAAACACGAAGTTATGATAGTAGTAACCGGAGCAGCAGGCTTTATTGGTAGCGTTATGGTGGCTAAACTGAATGAGTTAGGCTTTAAAAACATCGTCATAGTTGATGATTTCACAAGCGAGAAAAAGGAAAAAAATTACCGCAATCTCAGTTATGAAATACGCATTGACAGGGATATTTTTCTCAAATGGGCGGAACTGAATGCCGAAAAGATAGATTTTATTTTTCATCTGGGAGCACGAACCGATACAACGGAGTTTGATTATGCTGTTTTCCAAAAACTTAACGTCAATTTCTCAAAACAAATCTGGCAACTGTGCTCAAAGCATAATATTGGTTTGGTTTATGCCTCTTCGGCGGCAACTTATGGTGACGGAGAACAGGGCTATGATGATGATTTGTCGCTTATTAGCTCTCTAAAACCACTCAATCCCTATGGACAATCAAAGCAGGAATTTGACCTTTGGGCTTTGCAGCAGGAAGCAAAACCTGACTTCTGGTATGGGCTGAAATTTTTTAATGTCTATGGCTTCAACGAATATCATAAGGGACGTATGGCGTCTGTTGTCTTTCACGGCTTCAATCAGATAAAAGATGAGGGCAAGGTTAGGCTCTTTCGTTCTCATAAGGAGGGCTATGCAGATGGTTTTCAGTTGAGAGACTTCATTTATGTCAAGGATTTGGTCAATGTTATGGTGTTTTTGATGAACGAGAAGCCCAAATCGGATATTTACAATTTAGGAACGGGGAAAGCACGTGCCTTTTATGACTTGGCATCGGCTACTTTCGCTGCCTTAAACAAAGAACCGAAGATAGAATTTATTGATATACCGATAGATATTCGCGATAAATATCAATATTTCACTCAGGCGAAGATGGATAAGTTACATTCGCAAGGCGGATACAAACAACCTTTCTTCTCTTTGGAAGAAGGAGTGAAAGATTATGTACAAAATTATTTACTAAAACTTTAATTCCAAGTCATACCATTCTTTTTCAGCCATTGCTGAGCAAGAGAACTGCCAAGTCTTGCAGCCTTTTTGTATGCTAAGATTTTCTTCTGCGTCATTCCTTTCATATTATAGACACTGCCGATATTGTAATAGGCTTCCGCATAGTCTTTTTTGACTGCTGTTGCTTTCTCATAATATTCTATTGCCTTGTCATAATCTGATTTACGATTGTAAATGTAGCCTATATTGAAATATGCTTCAGCGTAATCGGGCTTGTACTTCAATGCCTCTTGGTAATACTCCAGTGCTTTGTCTAATTGGTTCTCATCTTTGTAGCACATACCGATATTGAGACAGGCTTCCGCATTGTTGTTGCTGTAATTGAAAATCTTGTTGAAGGTAGATATTGCCGCCGAATACTCTTGCTGTCTCCTGTAACAATCCCCAAGCAGCAGATAACCTTCTATGTAATCGGGCTTTGCATTCGTTAAGTCTTCGTAATATTCGGTTGCTTTTTCGAAATTCTGCCTTTGTTTGTATATATCACCCAAAGCCAAGTTTGCTTCCCAAAAAGAAGGCTCTAAGTCAAGAACTTTGCGGTAGGCTTCTATCGCATAATTTTCACTAAACTTGTCTTTCTTCGATTGATACGCCTTAGCCATACCATAATATGCCTCTGCGTAATCAGGATTGTTTTTTATTGCTTTCTTGTATTCCTCTATTGCCTTGTCGGGTTTTGAATTATGAGTAAATATATCCCCTAAAATACGATACGCTTCAGGGTTATTTTTTTGGAATTCAATGGATTTGTTACACGAGCTTTCGGCTTGAGTGTATAAACCTTTCTTTTGATAAGACTGAGCTAACAAAAGATGAGCTTCTGCATACCTTGGCTGCTGCAAAACGGCTTTTTTGGCAATTTCTATAGCCTTTTCATAGTTTCCTTGCTTATAAAAAGCCTCCGCTTGGTCATAATGCTCTTCTGCTGTTAGCTTTTCGCTCTGTGCAAAGAGCGTTGTGCAAAAGCAAGCAAAAGCAACAATCAACGCAACCAGTGTTTTATTCATTTTATCAATAGCCTTTTGAAGATGAATGATTGGATTGTTTCGGTTATTTCAACTCAAATTGCCCGAAGGCGTTGTTTTCTTCATAGCGAACAAAGAAAAGTATCTTTTTTGTGGTGGTCAGGAACATCGTTTGGAAGAATGGCATCTTGCTTTTCTTGGTGTCAAAAGCCTTATGCCAATGGTAACTGCCGTCACTGTATATTTGGACAAAATTGGTCTGCGTACGGAGTTTGTCAGAGTTATAATTGCGATTGGCTTCAAACTTATTACCGCTATAATTGTTGATATGGTCGTTGAACATTATGTAAATGCCGAAGCGGTCGCGTGCCATAGCGTACGAATTGTAGTCATTGTTGCCCTCAATGTCCTTTTGCCGTTTAGGGATATAAGCATTGCCACTCACAAAACCATCTTTATCAATATTGGTTATTATCAAATCACGATAGAACATAGCCTCTTCGCCCGTTGATTTTTCACCACGGCGGCGAGGAGGAATGATATGAGACTCGAATTGTTGCTCTCCTATTATTATAACGTTACCTCCTATCATCGGAATGAGCTTATCTATCCTTGAAGTCATTTGAGAGGGGAGAGGTAAGCCGTCTTTAATCATATCATCTGTCTCATAATCTTTGAATTCAGTCTGAGAAAAGTTCTTCAAAAAGCCTCTGCGGTCGTCATAAAGATAGGAAAAAGAACCGATAGAAAGGGTAGGGTTGCCCGATTGAGAGCCATAATAGCCTGCAACCAAATAATCGCCGAACATATTGAAGGCACATTTGAGGTCTGTAGCCCATGCTTTCTCTATTTGTTCGTTATGCTGACGTTGTTCGTATTCCGTGAGCCAGATAAGGTGCAGTTTGCTTTCCGAAGGCTTTGATTTTTTGCCCGTAGCCTGTGATATAATCCCTATCAACGCCTTATTGCCGTCATTATTTACAGCAACATCCTTCACTTCGTAGGCATCATTTTCCACCGACAGCTTATAGTTTTTGCTCCATAGCAATCTGAAATGGTCATCGTATATTTCCAACTCAGCCGTCTTTGCTCCAGTCGTGTCAGCAGCAAGAAAACAGAAAGCAAGTTTGGTATTGTTTTCACTAAAATTAAACAAATACGGTTTCTCTCGCTCTTTGGTTGAGTAGTTATAGGTTTTAAATTTAAGAGGTTTGTCCATCAGCCGCATATCTTTCAGGTGGAAAAACTGGGTATAAAGAGTTACCGTTCCCGTTTTGTCTTTGCTGACTTGCTTGTTGGTCGTTCCTTTTTTGGTAACAGGCTTATTTTCTTTTGTACGGCTGAGAACGAAGCCCACTAATTCACCGCAACGCCATGTTTGTTCAATTTTGAACGACTTATGACCAAAATCAATCTTTACAACCTTGTCTGCATTGCCCTTAAAGTCAAGATGAACGAAGTAATAGTTGAAAGCAAATTCGCCTTCTCCTGCATACTCTTCCATACAGTACCACATATAGTAGCCGCTCATATCTTCAGCCACTATTTGAGAAGCCTTACAGCCGTCTTTTATATCAAAAAATCTGTCACCCCACTTAATATCAAGCTGGGCATTGGCAACAACGCAAACAAACATTGCCATTAGCAAAAAGGTTACTCTTTTCATATTCTTATCTCTTAAAATTGTACTAATTACGAGGCGGCAAAGATACAACTTTTTTTTCAAACATACAAAAACAACATTCTTTCACCGCCACAAAGCAGGAATATATTTTCTCCAAACGCCATTTTAACTTAGCGAAGTGGCGTTTTAATTTCACCAAACGCCACTTTAAATTCGGTAGGTATATACCAAAAATTCGGTAGGTATATACCTATTGCTCGTTTGGTATATACCCAATGAACGTTTGGTATATACCTACCGAATTTTTGGTATATACCTACCGAATTTTAAACGCCACTTCGTAGAAATAAAAAGGTGTCTGGGTGAAATAAAATGGCGTTTCAGTAGATTAGAATAACATTTTGCTGAAATAAGTCTATAATTAGATAACTCCAAAGGCGGTATGCAAAAAGCGAAAGAGATAGTCCTTTTGGCAGTGCATTAAAAGAAAATATTGTACCTTTGCAACTTGTTTTGGAATAATTATTTGAATAAAAATGAATAGAACTATGCTTAAAAAATTTATTGTAATAGGATTGATTTTAGCCTTTCCAGCTGCTTTGTTAGCTGATGAGGGGATGTGGTTACCGCTTTTGCTGCAAAGGAAAGAAGCAGATATGAAAGCAAAAGGAATGAGGATTTCCGCTAAAGATATTTATGACGCAAATAATGCCTCTTTTAAGGATGCTGTTATGCTTTTCGGCGGCGGCTGTACGGGAGAATTTGTGTCTGAAAAGGGCTTGGTTTTGACTAATCACCACTGCGGATATAGTTATATTGTGTCGCATTCCACTGTTGAAAGAGACTATCTCACTAATGGTTTCTGGTCTAACAGCCAAGCAGAGGAGCTGCCCTGTAAAGGTTTATCGGTTACACTTCTTGTTTATATGGAGGATGTTACAGCAAAGGTTTTGAAGGGTGTTGAGCCAACTATGACCGAGCAAGAGCGAAAGGCTATGATTAAAAAGAACATTGATGAGGTTGAAATGGCTGCCGTCAAAGGTACTCATTATAACGCCTCCATTGAACCTTTCTATTATGGCAACCAATACTTTATGTATGTCAATGAAATTTTCACCGATGTGCGTCTTGTGGGTGCTCCGCCGAGCAATATAGGTAAATTCGGTGGTGATACCGATAATTGGATGTATCCAAGACACACTGGCGACTTTTCTGTCTTCAGAGTCTATGCCGATAAGGATAATAAGCCCGCTGCATACTCCAAAGACAATGTACCTTACAAGCCAAAGAAGCACTTAAATATTTCCTTAAAGGGGGTAAAAGAAGGAGACTTTACTTTTGTCTTTGGTTATCCGGGAACAACTCAGCAATTCCTTACTTCATACGCTGTTAATCAGATACAGAACTATGAAGACCCTGCAAGGATAAAGCTGCGTACGGCACGACTTGACATCTACAATGCAGCAATGAACCAAAGCCCTGAACAAAGACTTCGTTACGCTTCGCAGGTTGCAGGCATTGCAAACGGCTGGAAGAAGTGGCAGGGGGAGGTTAAAGGCTTGAAACGCCTTGACGCAATAAACAGGAAAAAAGAATTTGAAAAGAATTTTACTATCTGGGCTAATGTTATTGAGCAAAGAAAAGAGAAATATGGTGGATTGCTTGCTGACTTTGAGAAAACTTATAATGAAATGATGTATGACAATAGTGAATACTTGTATTTAACAGAAGCATTGCTTACGTCTGATTTTATGAAAAACACAAGGGCACTTGTTTCATTGATAGAAGAGAAAGATAGTGCCAAGTACAAAAAAAACATAGACATATTTTATAACAATCTTACTCATTATTTTAATAACGACTATGAAAGACATCGCAAAGTAGATAAAGCAATATTCATCAATGCTATGGCTATCTTCTATAACGACTTTGGCAAAGGCTACTATGACAGTTGGAAGCAATGGGTTGATAAAGACTTTAAGGGTGATATAAATAAGATGTTAGACTATGTTTATGAACAATCTTACATCACCAATCCGAAGAAAGCATTGGAGATGTTAGATAAATACAAAGACCCGAATAAGGATAGAAAAAAGTTATCCATAAGCCCCGCTACCACATTGTACGTTCCGTTGATGACCAAGTTTAATAATGATGAAAAAAGGAAGAACTATGCTGCCCTGAACTCCAAACTGGATAGCCTCTATCGTATCTACGTTGAAGGAATAATGGAGAGCAACAGCGGCAAAGACTTTTACCCTGATGCTAACCTTACCTTGCGAGTTACTTATGGCAATGTTAAGAGTTTCAATCCTCGTAACGGTGTAACCTATCTGCCTTACACCACCATTGACGGCATTATGCAGAAGGAGAATCCCGATATTTATGATTACGTTGTTGAGCCTCGCTTGAAAGAACTTTATAACAAGAAAGACTATGGTCGTTATGCCAATGAGAAAGGAGAATTGCCTGTTACTTTCATTGCCTCCAATCACACTACAGGTGGCAATAGTGGCTCACCTGTTATGGATGCTGATGGTAACTTAATAGGTCTTAACTTTGACAGGAACTGGGAGGGGACAATGAGTGATATAATGTATGACCCTGACTATTGTCGCAACATATCACTTGACATACGCTATTGCCTGTTTATCATAGACAAGTTTGCAGGGGCTACACGATTGATAGATGAGATGACTATTGTAAAATAAAGATACAAAGGCACGCACTTAACGTATTTTTGCAGTCGTTAAGTGCGTGCAATTTGACATAAAAACAAACAAAGAGAAAAATGAAGAGATTATTGGTTTTGACAGGAGGCGGAGATTGCCCGGGTCTAAATGCAGTCATTGCAGCTATTGTGAAGCGGGCTGCTCAAGAAAAGGAATGGGAGATTGTTGGAAGCATAGAATCATTTAACGGCGTGTTGAAAGACCCTGCCGAAGTGGTGATACTGGACACTAAGAATGTCGCAGGTATTTTGGTTAAGGGAGGAACTATTCTTGGTACTACTAACAAGGGCGGTCCTTTTGCCTATCCTTCCCTGAACAATGACGGTAGCTGGACAACGGTTGACAGGTCAGAGGAAATGATAAGGCGGTTACAATATATGGGAATAACAGGAGTCATAAACATTGGCGGAGATGGTTCTTTGCGTATTTCAAAGGCTCTTGCCGATAAGGGATTAAACGTCATCAATGTTCCAAAGACAATAGACAATGACCTGTCATCAACCGATTATACCTTCGGTTTTCAGACGGCTGTTCAGATAGCAACCGAATCGGTAGACAAACTTGTTACAACGGCTGAAAGTCATAATCGTGTCTTTATCTTGGAAGTTATGGGAAGAGATGCTGGTTGGATTGCTCTCAACTCAGCTATCGCTGGTGGTGCAGATGTTTGCATAATACCAGAAATGCCTTATGACATAGAAAAGATAAAGCAGAAGATAGATTCTCGTTATCAGAAAGGAAGAGGCTTTTGTATCATTGTCATTGCAGAAGGGGCGGCAAGCATTGAAGGTAAGAAAATAGGAGCTGTCTCTAACGAAATAGGCTATGAGAACTTTATGTTTGGCGGCATAGGTTGGGTTCTCAAACAGGAATTGATAGCTGCAGGTGTTAAACACGACATAAGAGTAACACTGCTTGGTCATCTTCAACGTGGAGGGACGCCGATTGCTTACGACAGAGTGCTGGCAAGTGAGTTTGGTGTTGCGGCTTTTGAGTTGGCTCTGAATGGTCAATGGGGACGTATGGTTGCTTATCGTCATCCTGATGTAACATCGGTTTCTATTGAGCAGGCATTGGCACAACCACATCTGGTAGATAAGGATTCTCGTCTGGTGCGTACGGCGAAAGGTCTTGGAATAGAGTTCGGAGACTAAAGTTTTCTAATTGCTTTTTATATTTCTTTGCAGTTTGCAGTGCGTCTTTTGCTAAAAAGTAGTACTTTTGCTGCCTTAATTTATCGTTTTATGGACACAACAAGAACCAATAGGAAAGCAGCAATGAGCTATGACCAAGCTTTTGCTCTCAATGGTAAAATTCCACCGCAAGCAACGGATATTGAAGAAAGCGTATTGGGTGCTCTGCTGTTAGACCAAGACGCTTTGAACAACGTAATTGATGTTATAAAGCCTGAATACTTCTATCTGCCAGAAAATAAAGAGATATTCGTGGCAATATACACCCTTTTTCAAGACAACAAGCCTATTGACATCTTGACGGTCGTTGAACAGATGAAAAAGTTAGGCACTCTTGAAGCTGCAGGCGGTGCTTACAAGATAGCCTCTTTAACAAACAGAGTAACATCTGCTGCTCATATTGAGTATTATGCAAGAGTTTTGAGTGAGAAGTTTATTCAGCGTGAGCTGATACGCCTTTCTACCGAAACGATAACGGAGGCTTATGATGAGACATCTGATGTTCTTGGACTTTTGGACAAGACTGAGACGAAGTTTTTGGAGATTAACGACAGCAATTTCAATACAGGTTATAAGGATATGCCTATTCTGTGGAGTCAGACGATTAAGGAGATAGAAGAATTGAAGATGTCGGACAGCAATACGTTGGGAATATCGTCAGGCTACCTTGACCTTGACCGACAGGTGGGAGGTTTCCAAAAAGGTACTCTTATTATCCTTGCCGCCAGACCTTCTATGGGAAAAACGTCTCTTGCCCTAAATATTGCAAGGAACGTAGCTGTTGATTTTAAGAAACCTGTTGCTGTTTTTTCGTTAGAAATGTCGGGGACAGAATTGATGAAACGGCTTATTTCAAGTGAGGTAGAAATCTCTTCAAGTAAATTTACACGAGGAGACCAATTGGAATTTCATCAAATAGAACAAATAAAAGCTAAATCAGAACCTCTTTATAACGCACCAATATATATAGACGATACGCCAGCTCTTACTATTTTTGAACTAAGAGCCAAATGCCGCCGCTTGAAACAAAAGTATGGCATAGAAATGGTGTTTATAGATTACCTACAACTTATGAGTGGTGGCGACTTCAAAGGTATGGGCAACAGAGAACAGGAAATCAGTACAATCTCACGGCAGTTAAAGGCATTGTCAAAGGAATTAAGCATACCTGTTTTGGCTTTGTCGCAGCTGTCTCGTGCAGTTGAAACGCGTGGAGGAGCAAAAGAGCCTATCTTGTCGGACTTACGTGAATCGGGAGCTATAGAGCAGGACGCAGACATAGTGATGTTCATTTACAGACCGGACTACTATGGGCTTACAGAGCCTGATAGTTTGGGTGAGACGCTGGGTATGGCTGATGTTAATGTGGCTAAACATCGTGCGGGTTCAACTGGTAAAGTTCGTTTAAGGTTCAGAAAAGATATTACTAAGTTTGAAAACCGTAATCAATTTGAAAGCAACTTTGGAGGTGCAAATGACTCGCCGTTTTCTGCAAATACTTCATTTGATTCACTGAGTAATAATATTATTCCTTCCAAAATGAACTCTCAAATAGGCGAAGACAACTTTAATTTGCCTGATGACACTGAACCCGGTTTCTAAATAAACAAACTGAACACAGAAAAAATGAAAACGAGACACCTTATATTTATACTCTTCTTGGCTTTTGCTTCTCGTTCTTTTGGATCGTATATCTTAATTCCAATGGACGAAGGACAGAAAAACCACTTAAAAAGTTACGGAATAGCGTATGCTGCTTTGCAGGCAAACATTGAAGTTGATTGGTTGCTCAATTATAGAGGTGGAAGCTTTATGATGTATCAGAATTCGGCTATTGAAAAGTTTTGTAAGCTGAGAGGCGTAAGTTATGAGCTTGTTGCCGATGTACAAAAGGATAATATTTACAACCAGATTGCAGACCCCGAAGTCAATATGGACGTAGTAAAATTACTCAAAGCCCCAAAGATAGCTGTCTATTCTCCAAAGAGCAAATTGCCATGGGACGATGCTGTAACACTTGTGCTAACCTATGCCGAAATACCTTATGATGTAGTATATGATGAGGAAGTTATCAGTGGTGTTTTGCCTATGTATGATTGGCTTCACTTGCATCACGAGGATTTTACAGGGCAGTATGGGAAGTTTTGGGCAAATTATCGTAACCAAAAGTGGTATATTGATGATGTTATGGCACAGGAAGCAATGGCAAACAAGTTAGGCTTTAAGAAAGTCTCACAGCTAAAGCTTGCTGTGGCTAAAAAAATAAGGGACTTTGTAAGTGGCGGAGGCTTTATGTTTGCAATGTGTTCCGCTCCTGATAGCTTTGATATTGCTTTGGCTGCAGAAGGTATTGATATTTGTGATGTGATGTTTGACGGCGACCCTATGGATAAAGACGCTCAACAAAGATTAGATTACAGCCAATGCTTCGCTTTCAAAGACTTTCATATCGTAACCAATCCTTATCAATACGCCATTTCAGATATTGATGTAACACAATCAAGAGCCAAAATGATCAATGAAAAGAACGATTTGTTCGTGCTTTTTGACTTTTCTGCCAAATGGGACTGGATACCTACTATGCTAACTCAGTGCCATACCAAAATTATCAAAGGGTTTATGGGGCAGACAACGGCGTTTAATAAGAAATATATCAAGTCTTCCGTCATCATCTTAGGAGAAAACAAGAGCGTAGAAGAAGCTCGCTACATTCATGGAGAGTATGGCAAAGGTACTTGGACGTTTTTGGGAGGGCATGACCCAGAAGATTATCAGCATTTCATTGGAGACCCTCAGACAGACCTTGAACTTTATCCTACAAGTGCCGCTTATAGATTGATATTAAACAATATTCTCTTCCCTGCTGCAAAGAAAGAAAAACGCAAAACCTAAAACTGAACCCCTTAATTTAAGAAAAATCTTTGTTTAACGCCATTTTGCGAAAGTCATTTGGTGTTAAACCTGTTTCTTTTTTGAAAGCAGCATGGAAAACCTGACGAGTATTGAAGCCACATATATCACTTATTGCCTCCATTTTGTAGTTGCTTGTCTTCTGGTCTGTAAGTAAATTGACGGCTTCCTTTATCCTATATTCATTAAGCAAAGCCGGAAGGGTCTTATGAAAGTATGTATTGGTGAGTTTTGTTATCAAATTCTTATTTATGTTCAACATCGTAGCCAAGTCATTTGCCGTAAGTTCTTTCCTGCGATACACTTTATCGGTTTCAAACAAGGCAATCATCTGTGCTATTGCTTGCTTTTCTGCTTCATTGCTTGGCTCTATTTCATTCTGTTTTGCCCACTGCATATTTTTATCTACCAACTTTTTAAACGCCCTCTGCTTCTCAAGATACAGAAACAGAAACAAGCCAACGGCATCAAGCAGAAAGAAGATAACCAATGTAATGTATATCTGCCTTTGTTTAGCGTCATTGGATAGAGCAACCGCTTTCATAAACTGTTCACACGCCTCTTCATATTGCCCCTGTTGATAAAATATCTCGCCTTTCTTTTTATAGAAATCACTGCTTAAAGAGTCTGCCGTAGGAGGCTTAGCATTCACATTCAGACTAACAAATATGCACAAAAGGCAAAATAAGAATACAGGCTGCTGTTTCAATTTCATTATACCAAAATTAGTTTTGCCTTTTGCTCTATTCACTTCGCTTTTTGACAAAACTAATTTGAACTGCAAACAAGGCGGAAGCCCAGATTATTGTCTCTATGACTTGGACTAAAGAAATTCCGATAAGAAACCCGTACGCCGGGGGCACTATTGCCCCATCCACCGCCACGATAGACACGGTAAGAGCAATTAGAGTCAGAACAATCTTCACACCATTCCCACACATTGCCACTCATATCATATATACCCAACGCATTTGGTTTCTTTTGCCCTACTGGGTGGGCAGTATAGCCAGAGTTGCCATCATACCATGCAACTTCCCCTATAGCGTTACTCCCTGAATATTCATAACTGCTGTTGAGGTTTCCCTCATTGGCAGCATATGCCCATTCTTTTTCTGTAGGCAGGCGATAGTTGCGACCGGTCATACTATTGAGTTTTGAAATGAAAGATTTTACGTCATCCCAAGATACTTTTTCTACTGGATTGTTTGGGTTTTTGAAAGAAGATGGATTGTTCCCCATAACGGCTTCCCATTGTGCTTGCGTTACCTCGTATTTGCCGATGTAAAAACCTTGAATTTCCGTTATGCCGCTTCCTGTCCCTTCAACATAAACCATCTCTATGCCATCTGGATTATAAGTTGTAACATTGGCTTTGTTTCCTTTGTTGATGTCGTCTAAATTAGTGAGTGTGCATGGGACTAAGAAACATTTGCTTTTACTATCTGCCTTTATCTTCATTTGAGAAAACGAAAGCAACGGAAGGCTTATCAAAATAAGAAATAAAATACGTTTCATCTTCGTTGAATTTAATAATAATTAAGGGTGCAAAAGTACAAATATTTTTTGAAATAACAAAATTATTTGTTGATTTTTATCAAAATGAACTACTATTCCAGCCTTTGATTTTCGTAAAAGATTTTTTTATACCTTTGCATTCTCAAACAAAAATACGACTATGACAAAGCAATATCAAAAAACAACATCACAAATTATAGATTTAATGCAACAAAATTTCATTAAAAATCGTTGCTTTTGCGTATTAAAAACCTGATGTTTTTTATAAATTTTCTGATATGATATTGCAATAATGCAATATATAACTTTATGGGGATAATATGGTATTTTATCCCCTTTTTTTGCTTTTTGCCAAAATTAAAGCGGCGTTTCAGCGTCACGAAACGCCACTATAGAAAATTAAAACGGCGTTTCGTTATGATGAAGTGATGTTTGGGAAAAATCATTATTTTTTTTGTAAAAATGGAGTGAAATTTTGCCAAAATTAAGTGAAAAAAGGGTGTTTTTAATCTGTTTTTTGACAAAATTTATGCTAAAAACGGCGGTTTTTAATGAGTGCTTTATGTAAATTATCG